>JBATOB010000472.1:0-2448 GCA_049290655.1 Chromatiaceae bacterium
GCGGCCTTCTTGGCGGCCTTCCGCCAGGACGTCTTGGTAAAAACGGGTTTGCTTGAGGTCGATGTCGGTCAGGGCCAACATGGTTTGGATCTCCTCGCGGCTGCACCGCGGCAGCTTATAAATCAGAATGGTTTCGATGAAGTTGAGCAGGTCTAGCGTGGCGGCGCCGCGCGGGACACCGCTCAGCAGGCGTTGTGCGCGCGGGATCGCCATCTCGGTGTCGTCGACGATGAGGCGGAGCAGTTCCCAACCCGGCGTTGGGCGCTCTTGCCCTCGCAGGGCGTTCAGGTCCACCCGCTGGATCTCCGGGAGGGTCAGGAGCGAGGCATAGCCGATGGGAATGCGCTCAACGCCGGTGTCCGGATAGATGACCAGGGCCCGCCAAGGACGCGCCTTGGGGGTGCGGTGGAGGTAGAGGAAGATCTCGGCGAACAGCCGCCGATAGAGGCTGTCGTCGGGTTGAAATTGGACTTCGACGAACACCCAGGGCTCGTCGCTGTCCAGCGGCGGCGCCAGCACGCCGTCGAGCCGAAAGGCGGTCTGTTTGATTTCCTCCGCGCGGAAGACATAGCGCGGGCCCGCCAAGGGGTCAAGGCCCGCGAGATCTAGCGCGAGGGCCGGCCAGCGCCGGAAGAGCTCGTAAAAGAGGCTGTCGGTTTTCATGAGTCCACTCAGCCCGCGCCTACCCCGCCGTGATGCCGACAGGGTGGCGGTCTTCTTGGTCCAGGACATCGCCCAGCGTCGGGGCGGTGAGCACCCGCTCGGACCAGCGCAGCAGGGTGTCGGCGTCGGCGGCCTCGATGCGTTTTTGGATGGCATCGGGGAGTTCCCCGAAACGCAGTCGCACCAAGGCGGTGAGGACGCGAGCTTCGCCGCGTTGCACGCCTTGCTCGAGGCCCTCCTGTTTGCCTTCTTGTTTGCCTTCTTGTCTGCCTTCTTGTCTGCCTTCTTCAATGAATCGCTGGGCAAATCCGGTCATGGTGCTAGCCTCTTGCGGGTAAAGTTGGGCGTAACGTTGGCGCTCATTGTCATCCAGGTCGGCATAGATGTCGATGAAGGCTGCGCGTCGGCATGGGGATGCCGACCTACGTGGGATGCAGCCGCGGGGGATGTAGGGCGGCAACCCCTTGCCGCCGTGCCGCGTGCGTTGGCCCTGACGCTGGCGTCGGCATGGGGATGCCGACCTACGGGCTGGGGGCCCCGGGTACCCCGAGTTAGGGGGCTGCTTGCTGGAAGAGGTGAAGCAGACCGGCCTTGGCAAAAAGATGGCTTGGCCTCGGGGTTGATGTCGCGCAGGGCACAGGTCTGGCCTTCCTTGCTGTTGCCGTGGTCGGTTTCGCCGATCCCGAGGAGGGGATCGGGGTGGCTGCGGTCCCTGGCCCCACCCATGGTTGACGTCCTCGCGCGGAGTGCCGCCACTGGTGATGAGAGGGTTTGGACGCAGTGTGCTGTTATGGAGGGAAATCGACCATGCATTGGCCAACGCGCAGCCCTTGAATTTGTAGGAAGTGTGCGTCCAAGCTGGGCAGGGCCAGGCCATGTTCCATGGCGCTGGCGGCGATCCACATGTCGTTGGTGGGTATCGGCTGCCCTTGGCGGCGCGGCCCGACATACACCAGGGCGTAGTAGTCCGCGGTGTCGGTGGTCAGCGGGAGTAGTCTTACCCGGGGTGAGTCGGGAATTGGGCCAATTGAGCACCGTTGTTGGCTTCGCGATTACCCGCGGCAAATCCCGCCAGTAGTTCTCCCAGTATGGTTATGTTCAAACTTGATGACGACGTCGGACGTGGAGATCAAGTTTCTACTGGGGTGGGGCCGGGCTAGGGCGCGTGGGACAGGGTTAAACCGTGTCCATGAAGGTGCGCTCGACCTTGTTGAACAGCAGGATGCCGATCAACAGGATGACACCAATGAGGATGGCGCTGTAGGCGAGGCCACCGAGGCTGAAGGTGCCGGCGCCGAGGTAGGCGAAACGAAAGGCTTCCATGATGGGGGCGATGGGGTTCAGAGCCATCCAGGCCCGGTAGGGCTCCGGCAGGGCGGACAGGGGGTAGATGATGGGGGTGGCGTACATGAGGAGCTGCACGCCGAAGCCCACCAGGACGGTCAGGTCGCGGTAGCGGGTGGTGAGGGCCGAGACGATGACGCCGAGACCCATGCCCAGGGCGGCCATCAGGAGCAGCAGCAGGGGGGTGAGCAGGACCCAGGCGTTGGGGTTGAGATCGGCGCCGCGCCAGATGAAGAAGCCTAGGAAGCACAGGAAGAAGAAGAACTGGATGGCGAAGGCGATGAGCTTGGAGAGCAGGCTGGCCACGGGTACGGCCAGACGCGGGAAATAGACCTTGCCGAAGATGCCCGCGTTGCCGATGAAGGTGTTGGAGGTCCCGGTGAGGACATTGGCGAAATAGGTCCAGACGACGGTGCCGGCCATATAGAAAAGGAAGGGGGG
>JBATOB010000473.1:0-2481 GCA_049290655.1 Chromatiaceae bacterium
CGGAGCCGCCGGCGGAGTCACCCTCGACCAGGAACAGCTCGCCACGCGTGGGGTCGGTGGCGGTGCAATCGGCAAGCTTGCCGGGCAGGGCGGGACCGGCGGTGATCTTCTTGCGCACCACGGTGCGGCCGGCGCGCAGGCGGGCCTGGGCAGCGCCAATGGCGAGCTGGGCGATGGCCTCGCCGTCCTGGACGTGCTGGTTGAGCCAAAGGCTGAAGGCATCGCGGACGACGCCGGCGACGAAGGCGGCGCACTCGCGGGAGGAGAGGCGCTCCTTGGTCTGGCCGGAGAACTGGGGGTCGAGGAGCTTGACGGAGAGGATGTAGGCGCAGCGCGCCCAGACATCCTCGGGGGCCAGCTTGACGCCCCGGGGCAAGAGGTTGCGGAACTCGCAGAAGTCGCGCACCGCCTCGGTGAGACCGGTGCGCAGGCCGTTGACGTGAGTACCGCCCTGGACGGTGGGGATGAGGTTGACGTAGCTCTCGGCGAAGGGCTCGCCGCCCGCGGGCAACCAGACCAGGGCCCAGGCGGCGGCCTCGGTGGTAGCTTCCATATTGCCGGTGAAGGGGTCGGCGGGAATGAGCTCGCGGTCCGGCAGGGATTGGAGCAGATAGTCCTTGAGGCCGTCTTCGTAGTACCAGGTGATGTCTTCATGGCTGGCCTCGTCGCGAAAGCCGACGGTGAGGCCGGGGCAGAGGACGGCCTTGGCCTGGAGGAGGTGCTTGAGGCGGCGGGTGGAGAAGCGCGAGATATCGAAGTAGCCAGGGTCGGGCCAGAAGCGCAGGCGAGTGCCGGTCTCCTTGCGGGGGACCTTGCCGACGGGCTCCAGGTCCGAGACCTTGTCGCCGTGGGCGAAGGCCATGTTGTACTCCTGGCCGTCGCGCTTGACCCAGACCTCCAGGTGCTGGGAGAGGGCGTTGACGACGGAGACGCCGACACCGTGGAGACCGCCGGCGAAGCGATAGCTGTCGTTGGAGAACTTACCCCCGGCGTGGAGCTTGGTGAGGATGACCTCGACCCCGGGCAGACCTTCGTCGGGGTGGATGTCCACCGGCATGCCGCGGCCGTCGTCGCTGACCTCCAGGGAGCCATCGGCGTAGAGGACCACGGCGATGGTCCTGGCATGGCCGGCCAGGGCCTCGTCGACGCTGTTATCTATGACTTCCTGGGCGAGGTGATTGGGCCGGGTGGTGTCGGTGTACATGCCCGGGCGCTTGCGTACCGGGTCAAGGCCGCTCAGGACCTCGATGGCGGCGGCGTTGTAGATGCTTGTCATGCCGGATTCGCGCTCCTCTGCGAGATTTGACCGCCAAAAGGGGGGAAAGGTAACCTAGCTGCTTCGGCGGATTCAAATGCGCATGGGGGTCCCGCGCTCCCAAGGGCCATTAAGAACCCGCGCCATCCTCGCAACCAGAAGGCCGCAGCCACCCCATGACCCCCGACACCCAGACCCCGCTGGCCGGCTTCGAGCAGGCCCTGAGCGATCTCGAAGCCCTGGTGGACAGCCTCGAAAAGGGGGATCTGAGCCTGGAGGCCTCCCTTGAGGCCTTCGAACGGGGCATCGGGCTAGCGCGCACCTGCCAGAAGACTCTGGACCAGGCCGACCAGCGCGTCCAGATCCTCTCCGCCAAATCGGCGGATGCCGAGCTGGAGCCCTTCGCCGATCATGTCTGATACCCAACTCACGCACTTCCTCGCCGCCTGTGGCCAACGCATCGAGGCCGCCTTGGAGGCCTGGCTGCCCCCGGAACAAACGCCCCCCGCTAAGCTGCACCGGGCCATGCGTTACGCCATCCTCGGCGGCGGCAAGCGCATCCGCCCAACCCTGGCCTATGCCACCGCCGCGGCTATCGGCCTGGCGCCAGAGCAGGTGAATGGGATCGCCTGCGCGGTGGAGATGATCCACGCCTATTCGCTGATCCACGATGACCTGCCGGCCATGGATGACGACGATCTGCGCCATGGCCGCCCCACCTGTCACAAGGCCTTCGACGAGGCCACCGCCATCCTGGCCGGCGACGCCCTCATGACGCAGGCCTTTCTGGTTTTAGCCCGGGACGGGACCCTGGCGGTAGGCGCCGAGGCCCGCCTGGCCATGATCGACCGTCTCGCCTGGGCCGCGGGCTCCCGTGGCATGGCGGGCGGCCAGGCCATGGATCTCGAGGCCGAGGGCCACGAGATCGACCTGATCGCCTTGGAAAACATTCATATCCATAAGACGGGAGCCCTGATTCGCGCCAGCGTGAACATGGCGAGCCAAGCCGCGCCTGACCTTGATCCAGACCTGGTGGACCGGCTGGACCACTACGCCAAATGCCTGGGGCTGGCCTTCCAGATACGCGACGATATCCTGGATATCGAGGCCCCCACCGCCATCCTGGGCAAGACCCATGGCAAGGACCAGGCCCAGGCCAAGGCCACCTATCCCGCTCTCATGGGCTTGGGGGCCGCGCGTCAGGCGGCGGCCGATCTGGTGGGCGA
>JBATOB010000474.1:0-3280 GCA_049290655.1 Chromatiaceae bacterium
CGATGCCCAGCAGGCCGCCGCTGAACAGGCTGTTGCGGACGACATGGTTGGCTTCTACCACCCGAGCCGGTGGCACTCAACACCGAGGTATCAGTCACCCCGTGCTGACGAGCAATCAATGGCTGAGCAAGCACTTATCGCAGTGTCCGAAAAAACTTGACCACGACACACCGACGGGCCGCCGCTAGTGCTGGATGAAATCTGGTATCGCCCCCACGCTGATTTGCACCTCGTATTCTAATGAGCAGTCGACCGCCGTTAACGCGGATCCGGATCGCATTCCTGATCCAGTTTCTTTCCATCGGCGGGATCGAGACGCGGATGCTGAAGATCCTGCGGGCGATCGACCGCGACCGCTTCGAGCCGACGATCATCTGTGCGAGGGATGACGGGCTCCAGGCCGACGCCTTCAAGGCCCTGGGGTTTCCCATCGTGACCACGCGCGGACTGCTTGCGGTGAACCGGGCGATCCAGGCCGCGGAAGTGCCCTGCGTACTTTGGCGCGCTGGCGTGCGGCGCTTCGACGTCGTGTTCTCCTTCCTCGCAAGCTCCCAGCCCTTCGAGGTGTACCTGGCCCGATTCGGCTGCCGCCCCGGCGGGTTCGGTTATGCACTGATGAACCGGGACCGGCTGGGCGTGGAGCCCTATTGGACGAAGCGCAAGGCCCTGGCCTCGGTCATCGTGTCGGTGTCCCGGAAGACCGCAGAGTTCTTCTATCCTCCGGGCGACAGCTCCTGGGACAAGCTGCGGGTGATCCCGAATGGGGTCGATCTGGAGCGGTTCGCAGCGAACGCTGGAGACATTCGTGCAGGCCGGGCGGAATTCGGGCTCCCCGAGTCCGCGGTCGTGTTCTGCTATCCCGCGCGCATCGCGCCCCAGAAACAGCATGAAGTGCTGCTCGACGTCGCCGAGCGGGTCGCCACCCGCGATCCACGGGTGCACTTTGCACTCGCCGGCCAGGACAAGCGCGACGGTTGGCTACAATCCGAGATCCTACGACGTGACCTGAGCGCCACGGTCACCTATGTCGGACCGATGCACGACATCGAACGGCTGCTGGCCGTGAGCGATGCCATCATGCTCACCTCCGCCTGGGAGGGCTGCCCGAATGCGTTGCTGGAGGGTATGGCGGCCGGGCTTCCCATTGTGGTGACCCAGTCGGGCGCCGAGGAATTCGTGGAGGAGGGGGTGACGGGGTTTTCCGTGCCCGTAGGAGATGCCGAGGCATTCGCGGACCGCATATGCCGCCTGCTGGCCGATCCGGATTTGCGCAGGGACATGGGGGGGAGTGGCCGGAACTATATGGAGCGGGAGGGCTCACTTGAGGTCATGTTGAAGCGTTGGGAAGGCGTTCTCCACGACCTTGGGTCCAACTGAACATCGCACACTTGCGCGTATGCATATATGTCCAGCCCCGTGTGATCATGTACCGGGAGATGGGCACCTCGCGAGGGGCACTGATGGGCGGATGCGTAGGGTGAATGACCACTTCTTGAGCGACGCGGATTTCCAGGCGATCCCCGCTGTCGAGATCAATCCATCGGTTCCACCGGATGGAGCCCCCCTGGTCAGTGTCTTGATGATCACCTGGAACCACGGTGCTTTCGTTGCCCGGGCGATCGAGAGCGTGGTGGGGCAGGCGTGTCCCTTTCGTTTTGAGTTGCTGATTGGCGAGGATGCTTCCGGCGACGAGACGCGGGCGGTATGCGAGGACTATCAAGGCCGCTATCCAGACATCATTCGGCTGATCGTGGCGGAGTCGAACGTCGGCATGCATCGAAATCTGGCGCGTCTCTGGTGGCGGGCGCGGGGCCGGTATATCGCGCTGTGCGAGGGCGACGACTATTGGTCCGATTCCTGCAAATTGGCGAAGCAGGCGGCATGGCTGGAGGCCCGGCCGACCGTCTGGATGTGCGGTGCCTATACGCGCAAGGTGGCGCGGGACGCGGGGGGCGACTGGGTGGAGGTGGGGTCGGTTCGCCCGGCCCGGGTGAAGGAGCGCTATGGGGTGGAGGATTTGATTCCGGACTACGCCTTTCACACCTCCAGTGTCCTAGTGCGGCGGGAGGGTATCCGCTTCCCACGCTGGTTCTGGGACCTGTACTGCGCCGATCGGCCCTTGTATCTGCTGTGCGCGGAGCGTGGGGATGTGGGTGTCATCCGGGAAGTGATGTCCGTCTATCGCCTGCATGAGGGCGGGGTGTGGGCGCCGGCGGGGCTGGTCGATAAGGCGGAGAAGGGGATCAGCTTGTTCGAGACCCTGGATGCCTATTTCGAGGGCCGCTACCATGCCCTGATTCGCCGGACCCTGGCCAACATCATCTGGTCCTACATGGCCTCGGCGCTCGATGCGGGCCACCTGGCCCCCGCGCGGCGGCTGTACTGGCTGTCGCTGCGGTATCGGACGCCAGGGGGCTTGGCGCGTAGCGGGCGGTATTGGGCCGTCGCCTGGCTACGGCTCTACGGTCCCCGACTCTATCGGTGGCTGAAACGATGGGAAGGCGCGGTCGGTGGCCGTGACCGCTCGACGGAGGAGGGGAGGGGTTCGTGAAGCGCCGACTCATCATCGTCCAGGACAAGCCGACCCAGTTCGATGTGCCCTTCTATGCCTTGGCCGCGCGGCAGGCGCGGTTTGACCTCAAGGTCTTTTATAGCGTGGAGGGGCACGACCAGGTGGCCACCGCCGATCCCGAGATCGGCCAGGCCCCGGGCTGGGATCACCTGCGGCGGTGCCTGTATCCGGTTGGCGATCCCGTGGTGGGCGATGCCGGCGCGACGCTGGCGCGCCTGACGGCGGAGATTCTCGATCGGCGGCCGGATCTGGTGATCCTGAGTGGCTACTATCCGCCCCTGCATGCGCGCCTGGCCTGGCGGCTCAAGCGGGCCGGGATCCGGATCGGGCTGCGCTCGGACACCACGCTGGAGCATGCGGTCTTTCGTGGCCTCAAGGGCGGGGTCAAGCGCTGGGTGTTGCCGGCCTGGCTGCGGCGCTATGACACCTGGCACCCGGTCGGCACCCTGGCCCGCCGCTATCTCGAGACCCTGGCGGGATGCCAGCGGCCCACCTATCTCTTCCCCTACAATGTCGATAACGCCTGGCTGGCGGCGGAGGCGGGTCGCCATCGCCAGCACCGCGACGCGCTGCGGGCCGGGATGGGCGTGGAGGGGGGCGATCTGGTGGTCCTGGGGGTGCTGAAATGGCATGACCGGGAGGACCCCCTGACGCTGCTTGAGGGGTTTGCCCGGCTCCATGCCCAGCGGCCGGCGACGCGGCTGGTGC
>JBATOB010000475.1:0-4655 GCA_049290655.1 Chromatiaceae bacterium
CAACGAAGGGTCCGTCGTGGCGCCCAGCCCGCCGGATGGCATCCCCGACGACCTGCGTCAGGATATCCAGTCCTTCAAGGACCAGCTCAAGGAAGGGCAGGGTGGCAAGGCCACCAAAAAAGCCAGCACTCAGAAGCAGCTTTCCCCCCAAGAACGCCATCTACCCCGCGAGGTCGAGCAGCGTCTGCCCTCCTTCCTCCTCACCGTTCACATCTACGATTTAGAACCCGCCAAGCGTTTTGTCGTGATCGACGGCCGCAAACTGCGCCAAGGCGACTCGTCTCGAGGCGGCATCCTGGTGGAGGAGATCCTGCCCGACGGCGTCGCCCTGTCCTTTGAAGGACATCCATTCTTTCGGCCACGCTAGGCACCCACCTAGTGATCCGGTGAGATAGGCCGGGCGCCTGGGTGGCCCCGCCGATTCCACAGCCACGGGACCCTCATGAATAGCGTCAAGCCAGCCCGCCGCCACTTTCGGGTGGAACTGATCAAGCCCTCCCATTACGACGATGACGGTTACGTCATTCAATGGGTCAAGGCCTGGATCCCCTCTAATTCCCTGGCCTGCCTATTTGGACTGGCCCGCTCCGCCAACCAGCAAGAGGTGCTCGGCGCGGGGGTGGAGATTGGCATCGAGGCCTATGACGAGACCAATGCCGTGGTGCCGGTGGCGCGGATCATCCGCCGCCTCCAGGCCAACGGTGGGCAGGGGCTGGTCTGCCTGGTGGGGGTCCAGTCCAACCAGTATCCTCGCGCCCTCGACCTGGCGCGCCGCTTTCGTCAGGCGGGCCTGCAGGTGGCGATCGGCGGTTTTCATGTCAGCGGCTGTCTGGCCATGCTCCCGGACCTGCCCGGGGAGTTGCAAGAGGCGCTGGATCTGGGCATCACCCTCTTCGCCGGCGAGGCAGAGGAGCACTTCGCGGACCTGCTGCGCGCGGCTTACGAGCGGCGCCTGGAGCCTATCTACAACTTCATGGCCCAGTTGCCCGGGCTCCAGGGTCAGGCCCTGCCCTACCTGCCGCCGGAGGTGGCGCGGCGTTATGCCCCCATGCCGGGCACCTTCGACGCCGGCCGCGGCTGCCCTTTCCTGTGCAGCTTTTGCACCATCATCAATGTCCAGGGGCGCAAGTCCCGCTTCCGCGACCCGGACGACATCGAGCAACTGCTACGGGCCAACTTGGCCCATGGCATCCGTCACTATTTCATCACCGACGACAACTTCGCCCGCAACCGTAACTGGGAGCCCATCTTCGACCGCATCGCCGCGGTCCGACGCGAACTGGGCGTCAAGTTCAACTTCACCATCCAGGTGGACACCATGTGTCACACCCTGCCAGGTTTCGTTGTCAAGGCCCGGGCGGCGGGCGTCTCCCGGGTCTTCATCGGCCTGGAGACCGTCAGCGCGGACAACCTCAAGGCGGCCAACAAGAAGCAGAACAAGATCGCCAACTACCGCGACATGCTCATGGCCTGGCAGCGGCAGCGGGTGACCACCTATTGCGGCTATATCCTGGGCTTCCCGGACGACACCCCGGCCAGCATCCTCAAGGACATCGAGACCATCAAGCGCGAACTGCCCCTCGACATCCTGGAATTCTTCTGCCTGACGCCCCTGCCGGGCTCGACGGATCATCTGGTGCTTTACAAGCGAGGGGCGCCCCTGGAGCCGGACCTGAACCTCTATGACCTGGAGCATGTCTGCACCACCCATCCCCGCATGACCAAGACGGAGTGGCAAGGCATTTATCGCCAGGCCTGGGACTCCTATTACGCCCTGGATCATCTGGAGACCCTGATGCGGCGGGCTGCGGCCTTTGACCGCAATCCCAAGCGTATCATGGAGATAGCGCTGGAATTTTACGGCTGTTTCAAGTTCGAGCGGGTGCATCCCCTCCAGGGTGGCTTCCTCCGCCGCAAGGTCCGCACCGAGCGCCGGCCGCAACTCCCCCTCGAAGCGCCTTGGGTCTTCTACCCCCGTCGCCTCGGTGAGATCTGGACCACCTATTCAGGTTTGCTCGCCTATGCCTGGCGGGTCTGGCGCCTCTATCGGCGGGTCAAGAAGGACATGGAGCAGCCCGGCTATCATTATCAGGATGAGGCCATGGCTGCCGTCGAGGAGCAGTCGGACTTAGCTCAGGCGGGGGTGTAAAGGCTGTCAAAACCGCACAAGCGTCGGTTCCCAGGGCATCATGGCTGAAACGCCTCACCGTCGTCCCAGCAAAAACATTGCCCCTATCCCCAGCACCACCGCGAACCAGAGGGTCACCGCCCGGCAGATGACGGTCGCCAGCACCTCCGTGTCGAAGTCTCCGCCGCCCAGGACCAGCAGGGCGATCACCCAGATAGACGGCGGAGGCGGTAAGCCCGAAGGGCAGGAAGGCGAGACCGGCGGCGAGCAGTTGGGCGCCATCGCTGAGTTGGTGGGCGACGAGCAGGGGCAGGAAGAGCAGGAGGTTCTTGGCCCACTGATGGATGCGCAGGGCGCGCGCCACAGGGCGGCGGCCCAGACGGGGAGATGGGCGCGGGCGTCGCTGACATAGTCGAAGCCGCCCTGACCAAAGCAGCACCACCGGGGCGGCGGCATTGGCGGGGCCCTTGAGGCTGTGGTGGCCGTCGCTGGCGAGGGCCTGGGCGAAAAGGCCGACGCGGTCGGCAAGTGCCTGGGTGGGTGATGATTACTTTGCTTTCTGAGATGATACAGAACCGGCCTGAGTAGAAATAGACGTGAATTCCGACAGTTTCCAATAAAATCGGTCCCCGCCAGGAAGGATCTTATCCAGATCACCCCTCACCGCGCGCCTGCCTTGGCCCGACCGCGGGGCCCTTACAAGAAGCCAACATCCCGTCCCACCACCCAGGAGATTCCATGAAAATCGAGACCTTGGCCATTCATGCTGGCTTTGAGCCGGACCCGACCACCAAGTCCGTCGCGACGCCCATCTACCAGACTACTTCCTACGCCTTTGACGACACCCAGCACGGGGCGGATCTCTTCGACCTCAAGGTGGCGGGCAACATCTACACCCGCATCATGAACCCCACCAGCGACGTGCTGGAGAAGCGGCTGACGGCCCTGGAGGGCGGCATCGGTGGCCTGGCCCTGGCCTCGGGCATGGCGGCGGTGACTTATTCGCTCTTCACCATCTGCGAGACGGGCGACAACGTGGTCACCACCTCGACGCTCTATGGCGGCACCTACAACCTCTTTGCCCACACCTTGCCGCAATTGGGCATCGAGGTGCGTTTCGCCGCTCCCAACGACATCGCGGGCATGGCGGCCCTCATCGACGGGCGCACCAAGGCGGTCTTCTGCGAATCCATCGGCAACCCGGCGGGCAACGTGGCGGATATCGGCGCTCTGGCGGACATGGCCCATGCCCACGGCGTCCCCCTGATCGTGGACAACACGGTACCGACGCCCTACCTGTGCCGGCCTTTCGAGCATGGGGCCGACATCGTGGTCCATGCCCTGACCAAGTACCTGGGCGGCCACGGCACCACCATCGGCGGCGCCCTGGTGGACTCGGGCAAATTTCCCTGGGCCGAGCACAAGGCGCGCTTCCGTCGTCTCAACGAGCCCGACGTCTCCTATCACGGCGTGGTTTATACCGAGGCCCTGGGAGCGGCGGCCTACATCGGCCGGGCGCGGGTGGTGCCGCTGCGTAACATGGGCGCGGCCATCTCGCCCTTTAACAGCTTCCTGATCCTGCAGGGGATCGAGACCCTGCACGTGCGCATGGATCGCCATTGCGAGAATGCCCTGGCGGTAGCCCAATTTCTCCAGGCGCAGCCCCATGTGGCCTGGGTACGCTACGCCGGCCTGCCGGATCACCCGGACAAGCCCCTGGTGGACAAGTACATGGGCGGCCGCGCCTCCAGCATCCTGTCTTTCGGCATCAAGGGTGGTCTGGAGTCGGGGGCCAAGTTTATCGACGCCCTCAAGCTGGCGGTGCGGCTGGTCAACATCGGCGACGCCAAGACCCTGGCTTGCCACCCGGCCACCACCACCCACCGCCAGCTCACCCCGGCGGAACTGGCCCGCGCCGGTGTCGCGGAGGACATGATCCGTCTCTCCATCGGCATCGAGCATATCGACGACATCATCGAGGATCTGGCCCAGGCGCTGGCCGCGGCCAAGTAGGTCTCTACTGATCCTCCTGGCCTGGCGATGCCAGGCCAGGGTTCCCCCTATTCGAAGAGATCGCCAAAGGCCCGGGCAAAGGACTTGTAGGCCTCGTAGCCATCCTTATCCATGACCTGATCGATGACCCAACGGTTTTCGGCCCCGGGTCCCATCAAGGACTGGATCTCGAAGCCCAGGTGGCGGAGAAAGGCATAGCTGGGGCCATCGCCCGCCAGTTGAAATTCCGCGTATTCGCCGGAGCGAACATTGAGACGCTCGATGAAGGGACTGCCGTAATCCCCTGGCCCCAACAGATCCTGGCTGTTGTCCTGGACGTGCTCGATGAGCTTGCGAGCGAGGGCGGTGACCAGGGCGCGGCGGTCCTCGGCCTCCATGCGGTCGGCGGCGAGGCGGTCGGCGATCTGGATCAAAAAGAGGAGATATTCCCCAATCACCGCCAGGCGCTGGGCGTCGTCCCGATAGAGGAAGCGCTCGCAGTGGAGGTTGATGGCCTTGTCCGTCGCGATGCGCC
>JBATOB010000476.1:0-4753 GCA_049290655.1 Chromatiaceae bacterium
AAGCCGCCCACGGCTCCGAGCCTGGGCCCCGCCCGGAGGATCAGATCAACCGCATGGACGCGGCATCGCGGATCATGCCGGTGGCGGGCGGCGGCCGTGATCAGGGTTACAACGCTCAAGCGGTCGTCGCTAACGCGACCCTGCGGGTGCTGGCCCCAGGTCACCCAGGCGGACAACGACCAGCACCAAATCGGGCCGCTGCTGGAGCGGGTGCCGGTGCTGCCCGCCGGTCTGAACCAGTCGAAGCAACTCCTCGCCGACCCCGGTTATTCCAGCGCGGACAACGTCGCGGCCTGCGAACAGGCCAGCATCGAACCGCTGATCGCCGTCAATCGCGATCACCACCCCCCATGGGGCCGCGTGTTTAAGCGAACCCGAAGAACCGCCGCCAACCCGACCCCCGTCCCGCGCATGACGCACCGTCTGAAGACCAGTGCCGGCCGGGCGGCGGATGCCTTGCGCAAACAGCGGGTGGAGCCCGTCTTCGGCATCATCAAATCCGTGATGGGCTTCCGCCAGTTCCTCACCCGCGGCCTGGATAACGTCCAGGGCGAGTGGACCCTGGTGTGCCTGGCGTGGAATTTCAAGCGCATGGCGGTCTTGCGCCTGAAATAAGGAAAAACCAACGGCAAGGCGCGCCCTTGCGCGAAAAACGTATCTTTTATGCAACAATTGACCCTTGAATGACTCTTTGGGAGGCGTTTGAAGGGGTAAGTCCAACAGGCTGCTAGGATGCAGACTGCATCTTTCTCTTCCACAACTCCTCGCAGGGGTTGGGAAAATCCCGGATGGCGCTGGCCTTCTCGCCGCCAAAGCCAAGCACCCCCTCGTGGGCATACCGAAGCAACTGACCACGCCGCCGCTCCCGTGCCAGAACCCCATGCTGGCCCTGAGAATCGGTTCGCAGGTAGTCACGCAGCAGGTCGGCAACGAACTCCGTCTCGGAGCGGGTATGTTCCTCGAACCGCAGGGCCAGCTCGAACGCGATCTCGGATGCCGGCGCGAACGAGACCGGGTTGTCGAACAGCCTGGCGGCCAGCCTGAGCAGTTGGTCGATCTGGGAATCCTCGGTCAGTAATGCCAGAACACTGTCAATGTAGTGGATATCCGGGCGTTGAAAGACGATACGGCCGCGCCGAAAATCATCTTCGGCTGGCGGGAGATGTACGCCCCCTTCGCCGTTGATGTTGAACTTGTCATGGAGGGACAGGCTGGCATAGGGCGAGGTCGAGAGCAGTACCCCTCGGACGCGGAAGGTCCAGTTCCGACCCTGGTACACCACCTGTTCCCCGTGCGCCGCCAATTGCCGCTCGACGACGTGGGGCATATAGAGGGTGGACAGGACCTTGTAATCCGACCAGCCCCCCGCTGCACCGAGCCCCAACCCCTTGGGATCGACAAAGCCGAAGGTTTGGGTCCGGTTGGCGTGGTCCAGAATCCAGACGATGAAATCGGGGTAGAACCAATCCGAGTCATCCAGGCGCAACCGGAAGGAATTCTCGCGCTTGTCGAGATTGCGCTTGAGCCAGATCTCCCGGTCCTCCCATTTCAGCGGGGTATGGGGGCTTTTGGGGTGGTTGCCCGCCGGATACAGCCGTTTGATCAGGTCGCGGACAAAGGCCTCCTCGTGCGAATCCAGCTTGCCGGGGCCGACCTCGACCGCATCCTGCTGGGGTGTCAACAACAGGGGCTGATAGACGCTCCCTGGCGCGAGGACCTCGATATGACCCCCAGCCTCATCGATCAAGGGCAGATTGTCGATGCCCGGACATGGCAAGGGGGCGCCAAAGAGTGCGGCTTGCCCGGGCGCCGTGTTCCTAATGGCCATGGGGTATTTCCTTGAAGTAATGATCGGGGATGCCGCTGTCCGCGGCTGCGACCAGGGTGTAGCGGCCCTGTTGGTTCTCGCGGCGGCGATACAGACCCTCAAAGAGGCGCCGGACCAGGGTCACGGCCAGCCGCTGCAGCCGCTCCAGGTCCGCCAGGTCGTCCACCGCCAACATGCCGGGCAGCCCCAGGATTTCGTACTGGTTACTGGCCAGAGCGGCGTCGATGGCCGCGCGGTCGAAGGCAAAATTCCACCAGCCCTGGGCGCGCCGCCATTCCAGCAGTTCCAGGTAGAGGGCATCGCGATCCACCAGCCCTGTCCAGCGTTTGAAGTCTGGCGTGATATCCGTGCTGATCGTCCCTTGGGCACTGACCACCTGACCTTCGTTAAGTCGGGAACTGGTGACCCTGGCCACCAGGGATAAGCCGATTGGTTTGAGCCCGGTTAGCCAATCGCCACCCCGAGCTGCGACCGAGAAATCCTGCTTCTCTGGCAAGCTGGCGCATACGGCATGCCGGGGGGCCGGGGCAAAGGTGTGGGTGGGGCAGGGCACTCGCACCAGGTCGGCGACCCCGTTCGCGGTCAGGCCTTGCAGAAAAGCATCCAGATAACCCGACTTGAGGCCATAGACGTAGGCGGTCTGCAAGGGCACCAGCATGGCCGGGGGGCTTTCCAGCCGCTTGCCATCACCGCCGACACCGGCAAAGCACACCACGCGCCCGAACATCTGGATGATGAGCGAGCCCTCGCCCTGGCCCAGGCGCAGCAGAGTCAGGCTGGAAGGGCGAAAATTGTCCCAGCCCTCGGCGAACCGCCGCGAGCCGATCAGCAGGTTGAGCCCGCTGCCGGGATCATCCAGGGTGGCGAAGAGTGAACCCGACAGGGCATCTTCCTCGACCCGCAGTGATGTCGCCTCCAGGGCCTTGCCCAGTCCCGCCGCATCACCCACATTGACCACCCCGTGATAGCGCAGGCTATCGCCGCGCCTCAGCCCGAGGCCCAACTCCCCGGGTGCGGACTTGATGAGGCGTAACACCGGCTGGTCACCCGACTGCCAGCCGAAGACCGCCGCCAGTACCCGCAACGCCAGCTTTCCCGGGTCCTCACCGATGAGGGACGGGCGCAAGCCAGGCGGCAGGAGGTCCGCGCCCAGGGCTGCCGTCGCCAAGAGGTGAGTCAGGCCCTCGGCGAGCCGGGCAGGGTGGGTCAGGATATCGGCGAGGAAGCGCAACACCTCCACTACGTCCGAGGTCTGTTCCTGGTCGCCCTTGTTCTTGCCGCCGATAACCGAGAGCCCAAGCAGCACCCAGAGGGGAGCGGAGACCCGCAACCCAGCCGCGCTGATGGCCTCTTGGGCCACCTTGGAGCGGAAGGTGGCCAACTGATGCCAGTAGGCCAGCAAGGCCGCCGTCAGGGTCTGGCGCCGGGCCAGAGCGTTCGCCTCGCCCTGGGCGCCGATGCGCACATGCCAGAAGTCCTTGCCGTAGCGGTCGCGGTGGAAGCGGTCGTAGGCATAGTCCAGGATCACCGACTTGGCGTAGCGGCCGAAGGCCTGCTCACCCTCCGCGACCTGGCCAAAGGTGGCGGAGAATTCAATCAGCAGACCGCGTTGACCCGGCATCGCCGCCCCGATGCCCGCCAGGTCGGCCTGGAGCGCCTTCCAGGTGCTGGCTTCGGACTTCTGGCCTTTGTGGCCCTCGTCGACAAACACCAGATTGCGGCCATCGGCGAACACCGAGGTCGCCAGGGTGACGCCGTCGCCCTTCTTCTCCGCCGCCAGCTTGTTGATGTCCAGAACGATCACCGCGTCGTTGGCCAGGCGGCCCAGCGCCATGGCATCGCCGTCCATGGGATAGGCGAAGACCTCCCAGGCCGCCAATGCGCGCAGCTTATCGCCGTGCTGGCGGGTCAGGGCCTCGGACGGGGTAATGACAATCAATCGGTCCCAGTTCTGGCGCTTTTCCAGCAGGGCCAGACAGACATGCAACACATGGGTCTTGCCTGCCGCCGTCGCCATCCAGAAGGCGGCCAATTGCAGGTCCGTCGGCTCGAAGGGGCCAATCGTCTCGCCCTTGGGCTTGTGTGCCTCCAGCCAGGCATTCAGCCGGGCGAGAAAGGCCTCGGCATCCACTTGTTGGGCGTCCACCCACTGGGCAAAGAGCAGCAGGGCCAGATACTGGGCGTAACGGGGGGCAAAGCAGACTCGACCGCAGGCCTGGCGGATCTCGCCGTCCAGGGCCGACAACCGAGTCGTATCCCCGACGGATACCGAGCCCATGGCTTCGAGGTACTTGCCCTCGTCGAGGCCCTGCGCGGCGCCCAGTGCCTCCTCGACATTGCGCAGGGCACTCATGGCCCGGCCGAGATCGACACCCAGTTCCGCGGCCAGGGCATCGCGCAGCACCAGCGCCGTCTTGAGCCGGGCATGGCCGGAGCGCTTCACGGGTGGCACGGCCCGACGGGGATGGAATGGTCGTAGAGGGTTTCCGGGGCGATGTCGATGTTGCCTGGCCAAGCCACCGTGCCGTTCTCGATAAATGCCCGGCTGAACAGATGCTCGGGCTTAATACGCAGCCAAGGCTTATGGTCGAGGAGCGGCGCCATGTCGAAGCAGCGTCGTTCACCGTTCTCGAACTCCAATAACAAGGCATAGTGGTCCTGGACCTGCACTTTCACAACGTCGAGCAGCATGGATCTCTCCTTCACTGTAACGGGGGAATGCGTAATGGTTCTTCGCCGCTGACAGCCAGTTGCCAATCCTCGCTCAGGTCTTCCCGATGAATCTCGATCCAGGCTTGAACCCAATGCCATTAACTTAAGCAACATATTGATTATAATAATCTAATCTTAGGTGACATCCTCAACCTGGAGCTAACATCCCATGCGCATGCCGAAGAAGACCATCACCCCCACCGCCATCGAAAT
>JBATOB010000477.1:0-14374 GCA_049290655.1 Chromatiaceae bacterium
CCAGCAGCCTCAGCAACCAGGGCGCGCGGGCGGGACCGGTGGCCGGCGGGGCGGCGGAGCTGGCGACCGGGACGGGCGTAGCTGGCGACGCTGGTAGATAGGCATCGAGATCGAGCCGATCCATCCGCAAATCAAACTCCTGGCGCGCGGCCGGTCCCGGCAACCAGGACCAGGTGCCGCTGACCCGGCTCTTGTCCAGGGTCATATCCAGCCCCTTGAGATCGAACCGGTCCGCCGCCCATTGCCAGTCGGAGCCCAGGGCGAGCAGGGTAAAGGCGGCCGGATCGGTCATGGCCGGCGGCTTCAGGCCCTGATCCGCCAGCCAGGCGCGGGGATCGAAAGCATCCAGGACCAAGTGGCCCTGGTAGCGGGGACCCGCATGGAGTTGGGTGGCGGCGGCATCGCCGGTCAGCCTGAGCTTGCCGCTCTCCAGGACCAGGCCGCGCAGGGCCAGGGTCTGGGCCTCGTTATCGAGATCCAGATCCGCCAGGCCATTGATTTGCAGTGGCTTGGCCTGGAAGACCCCGCCGCTCAGGTCCAGCCGCAACTTGAGGCCGGGGAAGGAATAGACCCGAGCATGCAGATCGCCGCCTACCGTCCCCGCCAGGTTGCCATTCAGCAGGGCGCCATCCGTCAGGGCCAGGCCCTCCAGCCGCAGGGTGAAGGGGGTCGCCGCCAGGGTACGACCATCCGCGGGCAGTTTGAGGCTGGCCTCCAGGACCAGATGGGCATCGCTATCCATCCCCTGCCCCGCCAGGTTGCCAGAGATGGTCAGCCCCAGCGGCGCTTCCGGGTCGAGCAGGGGGATCATGACGCTGAGATCCTTCAAGACGAGGAGGGCCCCACTGTCCTGATCGTCCCAGTTTAGTTGCACACCCGCAAGGGCGATGCCCTGACCCGTGCCATCCGGGAGAGGCGGCGCGGCGATCGCGGCCGCCATCCTCGGCCCCCGAGGTGTCACGGCCAGGGCGGCCGGAGAAGCCGGCTCGACGCCGGCCAGGTCATCCCAGTTGGCGCGGCCATCCGGGGCACGGATCAAATTAAGGGTCACCCCGGTGCCCAGCACCTCCCCCAGTTCGACGCGACCCCGCAACAAGGGCAAGAATTTCAGCCGGGCCTGCACCTCGTGGATGCGCGCGAAGGGTTCGTCCCCAAAACCCGCGGGCTGGGACAGGCTCGCCTCCCGTACCTCTACCCCGATCCAGGGAAAAACCGACAGCCCCAGATCACCCCCCAAGGTCAGTTGCCGGCCGGTAGCCTTCCCAACCCAGGCACTGATTTCGTCCTTGTAATCATTGGGATCGACGAAAAAGTGCACCGCCGCGATCAGGGCTACCGGGATCGCCAGCAGGGTCAGAAGGATTTTCAGGAGTCGTTTCATGGCAAGGGCCGAGTGAGTGGCTGGCGCCTGTTATGGAATTTTCGGGTTTCGCAACCGTGCGGAAATTTGACCCTAGGGTCTGACCGGCAAGACGCCGATGCTGATGGAAATAGGCTGGTCGAGAGCAAGAGAGCGGCGGGAATTGGAGCGGGTGATGGGAATCGAACCCACGCTAGAAGCTTGGGAAGCTTCTGTTCTACCATTGAACTACACCCGCTGCTGAGTGGGCAGTATAAGAAGCCCCACCCGCCGATTGCAAGCCCGGCGTGGGCCATGCCACGGCCCTCCCGCCGGGGACTGTTGTAGAATCCTTTCATGAGCGACGATGACGGTACCCCGATGCGGAGCCTGGTCGCCCCAGCAAGGCAACCGACCTCCCGACGGCGAGCCGTCGATCCCTGCATTGACCGACCCAGCTCCCGGAGCAGCGCTACTTGGAACCTAAATCCTTCGTTGATTCCGCCGTCATATTGCTGGTGGCTACCGCCTTTGCCGTCGCCATCTTTCGCCGGTTTGGGCTCGGCTCGGTTCTGGGTCTGCTGGTGGCGGGCATCCTCATCGGACCCCATACGCCGGGGCTAACCATCACCCAGCATGTGGATGATGTGCGCCATTTCACCGAGTTGGGGGTAGTGCTGCTCCTCTTCGTCATCGGCCTGGAGATGCACCCGCGCCGCCTCTGGTCCTTGCGGCGCTCCATGTTCGGTCTGGGTTCCCTGCAAATCCTACTGTCCGGCGGCGCCATCGCCCTTTATCTACATCTCTTCGAGCCTCGCTGGGGCATAGACCTGCTCGCCGGCCTCACCCTCGCCCTCTCCTCCACCGCCTTCGTCATCCAGATGCTGCAGGAAAAGGGCGAGATCGCCAGCCCCCATGGCCAGACCACCTTCGCCATTCTCCTGATGCAGGACCTGGCGGTGGTGCCCTTGCTCGCCCTGGTGCCCATCATGGCGGACGGAGGAACCCTGTCCAGCGATGTCCCCATCCTGAAGCAGGTGCTGATCGTCATCAGCGCCGTGACCCTGGTTATCCTGACGGGCTATTACCTGATCCCGCGCGTGCTCGACCTGATGGCGCGCCAGAACAACCGCGAGGCCTTCTTTCTGGTCGCCCTGGCCGCCGTCTTCGTCGCCGCCTGGGCCATGGAGCGGGCCGGCATGTCCATGGCCCTGGGGGCCTTTCTCATGGGTGTCGCCCTCTCCGGGTCCCGCTACAACCTCCAAATCCAGGCGGCCATCGATCCCCACAAGGGGCTGCTGATGAGCCTCTTTTTTGTCGCCGTGGGCATGTCAGTGGATATCGGCGCCCTGGCCGGCGATCCCCTGACCTTTCTGCGCCATGTCATCATCATCGTCGCCATCAAGATCGCGGTCCTGTATACCCTCTGCCTGGCCTTTGGCGAAGGCCGCCAGACGGCGACGCGAGTCGCCTTCATCCTGGCCCAAGGGGGTGAATTCGGGTTCGTGCTCTTTGGCGCCGCCAAGGTCATGGCCCTCATCGACGATGCCACCTTCGTGCTGGCCATCGGCATTATCTCCTTCAGTATGCTGATCACGCCCCTGCTGGTTCGCCTGGGCGATGCCCTGGCTACACGCATGACGGGGGCGGTAGCGCCTGGGGACGGGACCTGCCCCTTCCCCCAACCGGGTGCCGAGCACAGCTTCCGTGCCCTGGTGGCGGGCTATGGCCGCGTGGGCCATACCGTGGGCACCATCCTGGGGAGCAGCGGCATCCCCTATATCGCCTTCGACACGGAACAGGCCCGGGTGGCCGAGTTCAGCCGCCAGGGTCACCCGGTCTATTACGGTGATGTCACCAACCTGGACCTGCTGGTCGCCGTCCACATCGAGAAGGTGGACCTGGTGGTGCTGACCCTGGATGACCGCAAGGCGGCCTTGCGCGCCACCACCCTGATTCGGGATCTGGCCCCCAATACCACCATCGTGGCGCGGGCCCGGGATCTCGATACCAGTGACGCCCTCTTGCGGGCGGGCGCCAACAAGGCCTTCCCCGAGGCCCTGGAGGCTAGCCTGCGCCTGGCAGCCGAGGCCTTGGAGTGCCTGGGGGTCGCTGGCGAGGACACCGACATGCTGGTGCGCGGCGTGCGGCGCACGGATTACGCCTTGGTGCGCGAAGAGGGCGACGCGAAAAGCTAGGGGGCGCGGACTCGCCTCGCCACCCCGCGAAATCGTTTATCCTTGCACCTTCAGCGCCATGCCACAACCGCCACCCGGGAACCGTCGCAATCTCATGTCCACGCCCGCCCGGGACGGGCTCTTGTTCTGATCGACTCAGCGCCGGATCATCCGCCCCATCGGCGCCCCATCCGCAGCTATGTACTGCGCCAGGGGCGGCTGACCGAGGCCCAGGAGCGCGCCTTCGCCGAGCTCTGGCCGCGTTATGGCGTCGAGCGGAACCCGGGGCAGGCCCTCGACCTGCCGGCCCTGTTCGGTAACGACCAGCCCGTCTATCTGGAGATCGGCTTCGGGAATGGCGAGACCCTGGCGGAGATCGCCGAGCGCCACCCCGAACGCAATTATCTCGGCATCGAGGTCCATGGCCCCGGCGTTGGTCACCTGCTACTGGAGGCCGAAAGGCGGGGCTTGGGCAATCTGCGCCTGTTGCGACAGGACGCCGTGGACTTGCTGGACACGGGCCTGGCACCCGCCAGCCTGGCGGGAGTCTATCTGCTCTTTCCCGACCCCTGGCCCAAGAAGCGCCACCACAAGCGGCGCATCCTCAACCTGGAATTCGTGACCAGGCTGGCCCGGGTCATCCACCCGGCGGGCCTCTTCCACTCAGCCACCGACTGGAAACCCTATGCCCTGCAAATGCTGGAGGTGCTGACGGCCAGCGAGGCCCTCTTCAGGAATACCACCGGTCCTGGCCAATTCACCCCCCGTCCCGAGGATCGCCCCCTGACCAAGTTCGAGCGGCGTGGCCAGCGGTTGGGGCATGGGGTCTGGGACTTAATTTTCCTCCGTCGCTGACATGGCCGCGCTGCGACTCCAGGGGCTCAAGACCCTCAATCTGGCGCCTCTGGATCTCACCCTAGACGCCGGGGACCTGGTGTTGCTCTCTGGCCCCTCCGGTTCCGGCAAGAGCCTGCTGCTGCGCGCCCTGGCGGACCTGGACCCCCACGAGGGCGAGGCCTGGCTGGACGGCACGGCCTGTTCCTCCCTGCCCGCTCCCGCCTGGCGCCGCCGCGTGGCCCTGCTGCCGGCGGAGTCCTTTTGGTGGTTTGACCAAGTGGGGAATCACTTCGGCCTGGCGCCCGCGAGCAGGACTGGGGCTCGAAGAGGTGTTAGCGACACGACTCATTCCGATGATGTCGGCCAGGCAACCCCGGCACTGCTAGCCCGCCTCGGCTTCACGCCCGAGGTGCTGGAGTGGACGGTATCCCGTCTCTCCACCGGCGAACGCCAGCGCCTGGCCCTGGCGCGTTTGCTAGCTCTCCAGCCCCAGGTGCTGCTCCTCGACGAGGCTACCGCCAACCTGGACCCGCCCAATCGCGACCGGGTCGAGGGCCTGATCCAGGACTATCGCCGCAAGCAGGGCGCCGCCGTGCTGTGGGTGAGCCATGACCCGGACCAGCGCCGCCGCTTGGCCATGCCAGCCCCGGGCCTGCCCGGCGCCCGCCGCCTGGTCATCCAGGGCAACCGTTTGGTGGATGAGCAAGAGGAGCCAGACGCCTGATGGCGCTTATCGTCCTCAGCCCCTTCGACCTCGGCCTGGCCGCCAGCCTGGTATTGCTGCTGGCCCTGCTCTCCTGGCGCCTGCACCTGGGGGTGGAAAAACGGGTACTGGTGGCCGCCCTGCGCAGCGCCATCCAGCTTAGCCTCATCGGCCTGGTGCTAAACTTCCTCTTCGCCCAGACCAGCTTTGCCCTTACCGGTCTCTGGGCCCTGGTGATGCTCGGCGTCGCCGGTTGGGAGGTCGTGGCGCGGCAAAAGCACCGCTACCGGGGCGCCTGGGGCTTTGGCATCGGCACCCTCTCCATGTTCGTCTCCTCCTTCAGCGTCATCATCCTGGCCCTGTTCCTGATCATCGGGGTCGAGCCCTGGTACCAGCCCCAGTACCTGATCCCGCTGCTTGGCATGTTGCTGGGCAACACCATGAGTGGCATCGCCATCACCCTCGACAACCTGAGCCGCCAGGCCTGGGAGGGACGCGGCGGCATCGAGGCCCGCCTGCTCCTGGGCCAGAGCTGGGAATGCGCCATCCGCGACATCCGCCGCGACTCCATTCGCGCCGGTCTCATCCCCATCATCAACTCCATGGCCGCCGCCGGCCTGGTCAGCCTGCCGGGCATGATGACCGGCCAGATCCTCGCCGGCAGCCCACCCATGGAGGCCGCTAAGTATCAGATGATGATCCTCTTCCTCGTCTCCGCCGGCACCGGCCTCGGCAGCGCCGCCGCCGTCTGGGTAGGCTCCCGGCGCCTCTTCGACCAGCGGCAGCGGTTACGGCTCGACCGGTTGACCGGGCCGAAGAGATAGACGCCCGGTCAAAGGCGAACCCCAAGGAATAGGCGCATACCCGCGGTAAGCGCCTGGTGATCAGGCTGGCTACGGTTTGCCGAAATCCCCAGGCATGGCCACCAAGTCGCCGCGCCTCATGCCACCCTCACTTCGGCATCACCCAAGGCGTGGTCAAGAAAGTCCATCGCGGGCGTCCATGGCTGCCGATCTCCGGGAAGTCATCCCCCTTCACCCCTTGCCTTCGCAGATCTCCAGGGTGACCAGCATCCGCATCAGTTCGGAGAGGGTCTTGGCTTCCATTTTTTCCATCACCCGGGCCCGATGGACCTCGACGGTGGATTGGGTGATGTTCATCTCGCTGGCAATCACCTTGTTGCGTTGACCGTCCACCACCCGCCGCATCACCTCGGCCTCGCGGGGGGTCAGGCGGGCGATGCGCTCCTTGATCTCGGCGAGGCGGCTGGCCTCGCCGCGGCGGAGGGCATCCTGCTGCATGGCCCGATGCACGCTGTCGAGGAGGGCCTGGGCGTTGAAGGGTTTCTCCAGGAAGTCGAGGGCCCCGGCCTGGAGGGCGCGCACCGCCATGGGGACATCGCCATGGGCCGAGATCATGACAATGGGGGGGTGGCTGGGAAGCTGTTGCAGGCGGGTTTGCAGTTCCAGACCGCTCATCCCCCGCATCCGCACATCGAGTATCAGACAGCCGTGCTGGTCGGGACTGAAATGTTCAAGATAGTCCTGGGCCGAGCCATAGCTTTCCACCCCCAGGCCCACCGATTCCATCAGGAGTTGGATTGATTCCCGCACCTGCGCATCGTCATCCACGATGCAGATGGTTGGTTGCCGCGCTGACATGACTCCCCCGGATAGGTAAAGGTGCTGGCGGTTGGAGCCGAGGCGGATCAGGGTCCGGCGCCCCGGTCAATGCCAGGGGGGGATTGTAGCCGGTCAGGTGCCTTGCGCGGCAAGGCTGAAGCGAAATAGGGTCCCGGTAGGGCCGGTCGATTCCAGGGCGATCCTGCCCTCGTGGGCATCGAGGATGCCCTTGCTGATGGACAGCCCGAGGCCCATGCCCCGGCTCTTGGTGGTGACGAACTGTTTGAAGATTTCCGTGCGCATGACCTCGTCCACCCCAGTGCCGGTATCGCGAACCTCCACATCGACCTGGCCGGGGGCGCTCGCCGCGGTGGCGATGGTGAGGCAACGTTCGGGGAGGCCGAGGTCGGCCATGGCATCGATGGCGTTGGTGGCAAGGTTGATGATGACCTGCTGGATCTGGATGTCCTGCGCCCAGACACGGGGTAGGCCGGAGGCGAGCTGGGTGTGGATCTGGACCCCGACCCTTTGGGCCTCGGGCCGCATCAGCACCACGACCTTCTGGACCAGCTCATTGATATCCACCGCGGTCTTGACCGGCGCATCCTTCTTAACGAACTGGCGCACCTGGCGGATGATGTCACCGCCGCGCTGGGCCTGCAGGGCGATGGTGGCGAGGGCATCGCTCAGGCGCCCGGCCCGGTCGGTGTCGAGACCAGCGTCGAGCAGGCGGATGCAGGCCTGGGCATTGGAGGCAATGGCCGTGAGGGGTTGGTTGATTTCGTGGGCGATACCGGCGGCCATCTCGCCCAGGGTGTTGAGACGGCCCATATGGGCTAGTTCGAGCTGATGCCGGCGACTGGCCTCCTCGCTGTGCTGGCGCTCGCTGATATCGCGAAACACCACCACACCGCCGACAATGCCACCGTTGTCATCGCGCAGGGGAGAGCAAGCGTACTCCACCGGGAAATGGCTGCCATCCTTGCGCCAGAAGAGGTCTTCGGGGATATGACGGGCCTTGCCGTCCTGACAGCTTCTATAGACGGGGCACTCGTGGGCGGGAAAGAGGCTGCCGTCGGCGCGGGTATGGTGGAGCAGCTCGTGCTGGTTGCGCCCGACCACCTCCTCGGCGCGCCAGCCGGTCATCTCGGCCATGGCGCGGTTGACGAAGGTAGAATTTCCTTTACGATCAACACCATAGATGCCATCGGCGACGGAGTTGAGGATCAACAGGTGTTGCGCCTCCAGGCTCGTCTTGGCCCTCAGGATCTGGCGATTGAGGCCCCAGATCCGGTAGAGCAGGGAGGCGAAGAGCAAGAGGAGGCCCAGCCCCGCCACCACCCAGACCAGATAGCGTTGGACCACGTCACGGAGGGTGAAGTCATGGTCATAAGGGGACAGTTTGAGGCGCCGGAACAGCTCGTGGACCGGCTGGTAGTCGAGGGGTACGGTCCAACCAGCGTAACTGCCATGTTGGGCCGCGGGGTGTTCGGGGGGCATGTTGAGCAGGGCTACCGCCACCTTCTGGGCCAACTCGTTGGGGGTGTGACTGACCTTGCTGAAGGGCCATTCGGGATAGAGGGCGGTACTGTGGACGAGGGGGAAGCGGTCGGTGGGCCGGGGATTGATCACCTTGAACTGATTAAGATCAATCAGCCCCTCCGCCGCCATTCGTTCCAGGATGTTGGTGCGCACGCTGCCGGCGTCGGCCTGGCCTAGCAGCACCGCCATCACCACACTGTCGTGGTCGCCGGCGAAATCCAGCTTGGCGAAGTCGTGGTAGGGATCTACTCCCTGGCGCAACAGCTCGTCCCAGGCCATCTCGAAACCGCCGAGGGAGGTCTCGTCCACCGCTAGAAAGTCCTTGCCGGCTAGGTCGGCGAGGCGATTGATGTCCTGCCGTTCCTGGCGGGTGAAGATGACGCTGCCGAACTGGTTCAGGCTTAAGGGGCCAATCCGATTGTTGAGCGTGGCCAGGCGTGAGATACCGTGGCGCACCTCAAGGGCGACGTAAATGCCAGGATTGACCAGGATGAAATCCACGAACTCCATCTCCACGAACTCGGTGATGCGGCTGAAGGGGAGCGGGATGATCTCGAAACGGTAGCCCTCCAGGGTGCTACTCAGGTAGTCGGCGGTGGGTTGCCAGTGCTCCAGGGTCAGGTCGGTACCGCGGTGGCTGAGGACACCAATGCGGATCTCCTGGATCGCGGCGGCGGAGCCGGCGGCAAACCAGAGGCCCAAGGCAAGGGTCCAGGCGGCGAGATGTCGGCACTGGGCTTGAGATAACATGGCCCGCGCGCGGCCGGGTGGCAGCGGAGTGTCCTAATCCCAGAGGTTGGGTGGGCCGCTTTCTCCGGCCGAGCGGCGCGCCTCGATCCGTTCCAGGATGAAGCGCTGGAATTCGGGCTGGCGCTGGTAGGCACCGGTGCCGACATAGGCCAGACTGGTGGCGATGTGATAGGGGCGAATGTAGGCGTCGGTGCGGAACACCTCCTTATCCCCGGCGTCCAGGAACAACAGGGTCGGAGTGTAGTTGATGCCCAGCTCCCGGCTCCAGTCCCGCGCCGCCAACTCGCGGCCATCGGGGGTGGTGATGGGCTCCGCGGACCCGATATCGACTAGGGCGACGTCGAATTGCTTCAGCAATTCCTTGGCCTCGTCCCGTGCCAGGCCCTCGCGATGCAACTCGTCGCAGGCCTGGCAACTGGCTTGTTCGAAGAGCAGCAGCAGGGGCTTGGCGCTGGGGCGCTGGTTGAGCTTGAGGGGGTGGGGCAGATAGCTGGGGTCCTGGTGCAACTCGGCGCTGGCCGGGGGGCCGGTCCGGGCGGCCAGAAAATCCTTGAAGGAACCGGTGGGCGCGGGGCGTTGGGCGCTGTAGTCGAGCAGGGCACTGAAGCGCTCCGGCGGGTAGTAGCCATTAAGGCGGAAAGTCACCGCCCCTTGTTCGTCCAGAAAGATCATGGTAGGGGTGAATTGCACCTTCTGGTCGCGGGCGAAGTCCTTTTCGCTGCTGACCTTGCCCGCCAGGTCGGTCACCTCCAGGTCGCCCCAGATGTTGATGGCGATGACGTTGAACTGGGCCCGGGTCTTCTCCACGATGTCGCGCTGGCTGAAGTTCACCTCCAGCATCCGCTTGCAGTACGGGCACTCCTCCTGGTGGAAGTAGAGCGCCACCCGCTTGCCCTCCGCGGCGGCGTTCGCCACCTCCTCGCCCAGATAGAGGAAGGAGTCCTTGAACCAACTGGGCATGGAGGCCATCAAGGGCGCGCTGACCAGGCACAGGAGCAGGAGGTACGGGGCGGCAAGGGCGCGGCGGGTCTTCATGGGCTATTCCTCGGCGGAGGTCCTGGGGGAAGCAGTGGCGGTGACCGACCTCAGGCCAGCCCCGGGTTGTCCGCCACGCCGATCAGCTTGGTGGCGTTGACCTTGGTCAGGGAGAGCGTCTTCTGGTCGCGCAGGTAGTCGGCGACCAGTTCCCAGACCGGCCGGCCGGGGCCCGGGGTACCGACGGAGGCCCAACCCGTGACCTTGTAGCTCTTGTCCGCCTCCACCAGGCGACCATCGTCCAGGCGCATCTCGCCGATGCGCTGGCCCAGGCTGTTGTTGGGGGTGCAGACGTAATCGAGGCCACCCACGCGCACCATGTCGCCGCCCTGCTGGAGATAGGGGTCGGGGTTGAAGAGGTTGTCGGCCACGTCCTCCAGGATGGTCCTGAGTTCACTGCCCTTCATCTCCCGCACATAGGTGGCCGGGTAGGTGATGGCGGTCTGGTCGAGGACGTTCTCGAGGGTGATGGCGGAGCCCGGCGTGACGGTGGTGCCCCAGCGGAACCCCGGCGAGAGGGCAATCTCGGCGTCCCCGCCCTGGCGCAGGGCATTGCAGATCACCTGGTCGAAGGTGCCGTTGAAATTGCCCCGGCGGTAGAGGGTAGTCTCGGTGACGGCCAACTGCTCGTTGAGCTGGGCCAGGTAGGGCCGCCGTACTTCGTCGATATAGGCCTGCATCGCCGGGTCGGCGGGGAGCAGGTTGGCGAAGATCGGCAACAACCGGTAGCGATAGCCCCGGACCTTGCCGTCGCCCACGTCCAGGTCCATCACCCCGAGGAACTTGCCGTTGGAGCCGGCGTTGGTGACCAGGGTCTTGCCGCCGCTGTTCTCCACCAGGGTGGGCGCGGGGATGCCGTCGTGGGTATGGCCGCCGAAGATGACGTCGATACCACGCACGGTGGCGGCCATTTTCAGGTCCACGTCCATGCCGTTGTGGGAAATCACCACCACGACGTCAGGCTTTTCCTTGGCCCGCACCTTGTCCACCATCTCCTGCATGTGCTGGTCCTGGATGCCGAAGCGCCAGTCAGGGATGAAGCGCGAGGGATTGGCGATGGGGGTGTAGGGGAAGGCCTGGCCGATCACGGCCACCCGGGTGCCGTTGACCTCCTTCATGGTATAGGGCTTGAAGGCCAGGCCGTTGGCCTCGTCGAAGCCCGGGAAGTCGGCGAACTTATAGTCGAACAGGGCCGTATCGGAGATCGAGATATTCTGGGCCACGAACTCGCCCTTGAAGGCGTTGATGTTCTCGATCACCTCGGAGTCGTTGTAGGTGAACTCCCAGTGACCAGTCATCACGTCCACACCGAGCAGGTTGCAGGCGCCCACCATGTCCTTGCCCCGTGTCCAGAGGGCGGTGCCCGAGCCCTGCCAGGTATCGCCACCGTCCAGCAACAGGCTGTTGCCCTCCCCCGCCTCGGCGCGGAGTTGTTTGACCAGGGTGGCCAGGTGGGCGAAGCCACCGACCTGGCCGTAGCGCTGGGCGGCGGCATCGAAATCGAGGAAGGTAAAGGCGTGGGCCTCCCTGCCACCGGGGGCGATCCCAAAATGCTTCAGCAGGTTCTTGCCCACCAAGTGCGGGGGCTGCCCCAAGGCCGCGCCGACACCGAGATTGACGCTCGGCTCGCGGAAATAGATGGGGTTGAGCTGGGCATGGGTGTCGGTGATGTGCAGCAGACGCACATTACCGAAGCGCCCACCCTGATAAAGGGCCTCGCCATCAACCGATTGAGTCGCGGCCCGGGCCGCGCCCGGTAGCAACCCGGCCATACCGCCCAAGGCCAGCAGGCGGGTAAATTCTCGCCGTGATAGTGACATGGTTCGGATCCTCTACTTGGGGTGACTGAGTTGGGGTTGACTGACTGGGGTAATGAGTTGGCCCAGTCCAAGCCCCCGCGGGACTCGGGCTGGGCCGGGGCACTAGTTATTGACCGGGGATTCCGGGTCGAGCAGGTAAGCCATGAGATCGGCCATCTGCGCCTGATTCAGGAAGCCATTGGCACCAAAGCGGGGCATGTTGGTACAAGGGAAGTAGGCGTGGGCGTTATATAGCACCTCGTAAACGTACTTCTGAGTATCCGGCGTGTTGCCCCGGGTCTTGCCAAAGCCGGTCAAGCTGGGGCCAAGGGTGCCATGCGCGGCCACCTTCAGGTCCATCTGGTGACAGGCATAGCAATTACCGCCAAGTTTCTTGGCGTTGTCGTCGGCCTTGGGCCCCAGACGAAAGCCAGAGCCTTCCTGGGCCAGGGCCTGTCCACGCTTCCAGTCCCCCAGGGTGACCCCACCCTCGGGATAGACGCGGGAAGCGGCCGCCAGCTCCTGAACCTTTTTCGCCGTTTCGGCATCCATGGGCTTGCCATGCAGCGCCGAACAGGTCTTTTGCAGCTCGTCCTGGGTCATGCGCTCCCGTCCGGTCTTGCCTTCCTGGGTGGGCTGATCCAGTTTGAAGCCCTTGGCATCAAAGATCAGATACTCGGTCAGTTCCGTCGGGGTCATTTTGGTGTAATCGACCGGAGTTCCCGCGGCGGTGGCAGTCGCCGCAAGACCGACAACCGCGGCTCCCACGGCCCCGGCCGCCAGGGCCTTACCCACACCCGAGGTGCCCGGGGGGCTGGCAGGGCTGGCGCCAACGGTGGCGGGCTTATCAGCGGCAGCTTTCTCGGTCGCAGCCTTGTCCGCGGCGGCTTTTTCGGCCACGGCCTTGTCTGCGGCAGCCTTACGGGCCGTCTTATTCTTTTTGACGGGCTTCTTCTTCGCGACGGGCTTGTTCGCGGGGGCTATTTCGGTAGCGCCTTTCCCGGCGGCGGCGTTACCGGCGGCCGCCTTTTCCGTGGCGGCCTGAGGGTCGGTATCGGCACTCAAACCGATGCCGGGCATCAGGGTCGTCGCGGCCAGCAGCGCCGCGATGAGGGTCTTATCAATCATGTCTCAATCTCCTTGGGCGACGGCTAGCGCTTGATGTCGGGTAGGATGGCCGGCTGACCACGAGCCTTATCGGTCCAATAGGATATGATCGCGATGGCGGCGTCGGAGCCATAAACGATCTCCGCCTGGCGCATCTGCCAGACACACTCCGATACCCGATGCTGGCTGCCGCGCACGGCGTCGTGACCGACCCGGAAGGCGGGCCAGGAGATCGCCTTGGTCCACTCCTCGGGGACGCTCGCATTAGGGAGCACCGAGGCGCGGATGCGCTTGCCCGTGGCGGCGTGACAGGTGGCGCAACTGAAATCGCTGATGCCCGCACGGCGATAGAAGAACTCCTCGCCCGCCGCCCGCATCGCCTTCTCCAGGGGATGATCCATGGGCGGATTCCAGGGCATACCGTTAGACTGCATGGCGATGTAGGTCTGGATCTTCACCAGGTCGGTGTTGCCATGCTTGTCCTTGAGTTCCTTATCCTCGTCGGTGAAGCCCTGGAGGTTCTTCATGCAGTACATGAGACGACTTTCCAGGTCCATCACCTTGCCGGTGTCGGCAAAATAGCGCGGCATCTCGACGTAAGCCCCGTCGAGAACGCCGGGGCCCTTACCGAAGTCGCACTTTTCCAGGGAGACCTTGTTGGGGCCGCGGGGCTCCTTGTAGAGGATCTCCCCCTGTTCGGCGATCCAGTAGGCCGGATCGTCCTGCATCATCATCAGGTTCTGCTCGCTCTGGGTTAGATAGGCCGAATTCGAACTATCGATCAGGGCGTGGAGCACTTCCTGCGGGGTCTTATCGGGGGCGGCAACCACCGGGCCGGCCACCGCGAGCATTATCGGTAACGCACATAAGGCGTTTTTATACATGGCATCCTCCTCTGGGGGGGTTAGCGGGCGAGGGCGACGGCCGGGGCCATCCGGATTACTTGACCTGGACCGTGCCGGAGCTCTTCTCACCCTTGTTATCGACCCAGCGCACCTCGATGCTGTCGCCCACGGCCACATTTTTCAGGGATACCGAAAAGAAGGGATTGGTGGAAATGGCACCGCCCCAATCGGCCTCGAGCATCAGGTTGCCGTTGTGCAGCAGTTCGACGGTCTCGATGTAATGGGCCGGGATGACATTACCCTGGGGGTCCTTGCGGCGCCCGGTTTCCATGGGATGGGTCATGAGGGCCTTGACCTCGCACTTGCCATCCTTGAGAGCGGCGCGGAGTTTGACTTCTGACATGGGATTCTTCTCCAAAAACAGGGATCTTCAGGTTACCGGCTTAACCGCCACAGCCGCCGACGGTGACCTTGACGTTAGTACGGGCGCTATAAAGCTTGCCGCCCGCCTGCACCACGGCAATCACGTCACCGCTTTCACCCATCTTGACGCGGGTGGAGATATCGGGCACACAACCGGGTTTAAGGTTAAAGCGGGCCACAAAGGGGGTGGGATTC
>JBATOB010000478.1:0-6559 GCA_049290655.1 Chromatiaceae bacterium
CCCTCCAGGCGCCGCGCCTGGGCCTGGATCAGGCGTTGCTCGTAGGCGGCCAGGCGCTGGCGCAGATGGGGGGCGGAGGGGCTGACCAGTTCCGCTGCCGCGGAGGGCGTGGCGCCGCGCTGGTCCGCCGCCAGGTCGGCGATGGTGAAGTCGATCTCATGACCCACGCCGGTGACGACCGGAATGGCGGAGGCGCGGATAGCCCGGGCCAGCTCCTCGTCGTTGAAAGCCATGAGGTCTTCCAGGGCGCCGCCCCCCCGCGCCAGGATGAGGACATCGCACTCGGCGCGCTGGTTGGCCAGGGCCAGCATCGCCACCAGTTCCGCCGCCGCGCCCTCGCCCTGGACCCGGGCGGGATACACCACCAGGGGCAGGGCCGGCAATCGCCGGCCCAGGACGCTGATGAGGTCCCGCACGGCGGCGCCACTGGGGGAGGTGATGAGGCCCACCTGGCGGGGAAAGGCTGGCAGGGGCCGCTTGAGGGCCGCGTCGAAGAGCCCTTCCGCCGCCAGCTTGCGCTTGAGCCGCTCGAATTCTAGGCGCAGGGCCCCCTCGCCAGCGGGTTCCAGATGTTCCACCACCAGTTGAAAGTCGCCCCGGCCCTCGTAAAGGGTCACCCGGACCCGCGCCAGGACCTGCTGGCCATTGGCTGGGCGGAAGCCCAGCAGCAGGCGCTTGTTGCGGAACAGGGCGCACCGGATCTGGGCCGCCGGGTCCTTGAGGGCAAAGTAGAGGTGACCCGAGGCGGGCTGGGACAGGTTGGAGATTTCACCCTCCACCCAGAGCAGCGGGAAGCTGCCCTCCAGCACGGCGCGGACCTCGCGGGCGAGGCGGGAGATGGTCCAGATGTCGCGGGAGAGGTCGAAGTCGGTGGGCATGCAGGGTGGCGGCTCCCGTTCCGCGGGCCAGGGATTGCGAACGAGGGTGGGTCTTGCCAGTTTACCGACCTGGTCAGGAAAACTATACTTCCCGGTCCTTCACGATACCTATTTGGATTACAGCGAGCGAGGCCCCCATGCGTCTGATCCAGGAAGCCCTCACCTTCGACGATGTCCTCCTCGTCCCCGCCCATTCCACCGTGTTGCCCAATCAGGTGGACCTGAGCACCCGGCTGACCCGGGGCATCGAACTCAAGATCCCCCTGGTCTCGGCGGCCATGGATACCGTCACCGAGGCCCGGCTGGCCATTGCCCTGGCCCTGGAGGGCGGCATTGGTATCGTCCACAAGAACATGTCCGCCGAGCGCCAGGCCAAGGAGGTGCTGACGGTCAAGAAATACGAGAGCGGCATTATCCGCAACCCCATCACGGTCACCCCCGAGACCAGCATTGGCGAGGTCATGCGGCTGACCCACGAGAACAACATCTCGGGCGTGCCGGTGGTGACCGAGGACGGCCACCTCACCGGCATCGTCACCGGGCGCGACCTGCGCTTTGAGACCCGCCCTGGCGACCCCGTGCGCAACATCATGACCCGGCACGACCGTCTGGTGACGGTGCGGGAGGGCGCCAGCCGCGAGGAGGTGCTGGGCCTGCTCCATAAGCACCGGATCGAGAAGGTGCTGGTGGTCAATGACGCCTTCGAGTTGCGCGGCCTCATCACGGTCAAGGACATCCAGAAGGCCAAGGACTTCCCCAATGCCTCGCGCGACGACCAGCAGCGGCTGCGGGTGGGCGCCGCCGTGGGCGTTGGCGTCGGCACCGATGAGCGGGTCGCGGCCCTGGTCGCCGCGGGCGTGGATGTGATCGTAGTGGATACCGCCCACGGCCACTCCCAGGGCGTGCTGGATCGCGTTGCCTGGTGTAAGCGTCGGTTTCCGGAGCTCCAGATCATCGGCGGCAACATCGCCACCGGCGCGGCGGCCCGGGACCTCCTGGCCGCCGGGGCCGACGCGGTCAAGGTCGGCATCGGGCCGGGCTCCATCTGCACCACTCGCATCGTCGCCGGGGTCGGCATGCCCCAGGTCACGGCGGTGGCCAATGTCGCCGAGGCCCTGGCCGGGACCGGGGTGCCCCTCATCGCCGATGGCGGCCTGCGCTACTCGGGCGACATCGCCAAGATCATCGCCGCCGGGGCCCACTCCGTCATGATCGGTGGCCTCTTCGCCGGTACCGATGAGTCGCCCGGGGAAATCGAGATCTATCAGGGCCGCTCCTACAAATCCTATCGCGGCATGGGCTCACTGGGGGCCATGGGCGCCAAGGAGGGCTCGAGCGATCGCTATTTCCAGGAAAACGAGGACAAGGAGAAGCTGGTGCCCGAGGGCATCGAGGGCCGGGTGCCCTACAAGGGCAGCGTGCTCAACGTCATCCATCAGCTCATGGGCGGCCTGCGCTCCAGCATGGGTTACACCGGCTGCGCCGATATCGAGGAGATGCGCTCCAAGCCGGAGTTTGTGCGCGTCAGTACGGCGGGGATGCGCGAGTCCCATGTCCATGACGTGCAGATCACCAAGGAAGCGCCGAATTACCGCATCGAAATCTGAGTTCCCCGAGAAACCACATGAGCCTCAACCCCAGCGCCATCCACGCCGATCGGATCCTGATCCTCGATTTCGGCTCCCAGTACACCCAGCTCATCGCCCGGCGGGTGCGCGAGGCCGGGGTCTATTGCGAGATCCACCCCTGGGACCTGGACGCAATGGGGATTGCCGGCTTCGGCGCCAAGGGCATCATCCTCTCCGGCGGCCCCCAGTCCGTTCACGAGGAGCAGACGCCCCGGGCCGATGCCGCTGTCTTCGCCGCTGGCGTGCCCATTCTTGGCATCTGTTACGGCATGCAGACCCTCGCCGCCCAGTTGGGGGGCCAGGTCGCCCCGGCGACCCATCGCGAATACGGCTATGCCCAGGTCCGCGCCCGCGGCCATTCGCGGCTGCTGCGGGACATCGAGGACCACGCCAGCCTCGAGGGCTATGGCCTGCTCGACGTCTGGATGAGCCACGGCGATCGGGTCGATACCCTGCCGCCTGGCTTCGTGGCCATCTGCACCACGGATAATGCGCCCCTGGCGGGCATCGCCGACGAGGCGCGGCGCATCTACGGTCTCCAGTTCCACCCCGAGGTGACCCACACCCGTCAGGGCCAGCGCATCCTGGAGCGCTTCGTCCACGACATCTGCGGCTGCGCGGGACTCTGGACGCCCAAAAATATCATCGATGAGGCCATCGCCCAGATCCGCCAGCAGGTGGGTCAGGATGATGTCCTGCTCGGCCTCTCGGGTGGCGTGGATTCCTCCGTGGTGGCAGCCCTGTTACACCGGGCCATCGGCGACCGCCTCACCTGCGTCTTCGTGGACAACGGCCTGCTGCGCCTCGGGGAGGGCGACCAGGTCATGAGCACCTTCGCCCGCCACATGGGCGTCAAGGTCATTCGCGTCGATGCCGGGGCGCGCTTCTTCGAGCGCCTGGCGGGGATCGCTGACCCGGAGCGGAAGCGCAAGATCATCGGCAACACTTTTATCGACATCTTCGAGACGGAGGCGGAACGGCTGCCCAACGTCAAGTGGCTGGCCCAGGGCACCATCTACCCCGACGTCATCGAATCCGCCGGCGCCAAGACCGGCAAGGCCAAGGTGATCAAGTCCCATCACAATGTCGGTGGCCTGCCGGAGACCATGAAGCTGGCCCTGGTGGAGCCTCTGCGCGAACTCTTCAAGGACGAGGTGCGCAAGATCGGCATCGAACTCGGCCTGCCCTCGGACATGGTCTATCGCCACCCCTTCCCCGGCCCCGGCCTGGGGGTGCGGATCCTGGGGGAGGTCCACGCCGCCTTTGCCGACACCCTGCGCCAGGCCGATCACATTTTCATCGAGGAGTTACGCCGTGCCGGCCTCTATGACCAGGTCTCCCAGGCCTTCGCCGTCTTCCTGCCCATCAAGTCCGTGGGCGTGGTCGGCGATAACCGCCAGTACGCCCACGTCATCGCCCTGCGCGCCGTCGAGACCATCGACTTCATGACCGCCCGCTGGGCCCATCTGCCCTATGACTTTCTCGACCACGTCTGCCGCCGCATCGTCAATGAAGTCCGCGACGTCTCCCGGGTCGTGTACGACATCACCGGCAAGCCCCCGGGGACTATCGAGTGGGAGTGAGGGGCGCGGTTCCACCGCCAGGCCATGCCCGAGCCCTGCGAGTCCACCGCGCTAGACGATAGCCACTGGATGCGCCAGGCGATCGCCCTGGCGGAGCGGGCGGGGGCCTTGGGCGAGGTGCCGGTCGGGGCGGTGCTGGTCGCCGCCGGCCAGGTCCTGGGCGAGGGCTGGAACTGCCCCATCGCCACCCATGACCCCAGCGCCCACGCCGAGATTCGCGCCCTGCGCGCCGCCGGTCAGCGCGCCGGCAACTATCGCCTCCCCGCCACCACCCTCTACGTCACCCTCGAACCCTGCCCCATGTGCGCCAGTGCCCTCATCCATGCCCGCGTCGCCCGCGTCGTTTTCGGCGCCCGCGACCCCAAGGGCGGTGCCTGCGGCAGCGTCTTCCACCTGCTGCCCCCGGACCAGCGCTTCAATCATCGTCTCGAATGTCAGGGGGATGTTCTGGGCCAGGAATGCGGCGACCTGATGCGCCGCTTCTTCCAGCAGCGCCGCCGTTCCGTGGCTCGGGAGGCGGCCAGACTGGGGGACCTGGTTCCCCAATGAAAGGATTTGCTAGGTCAACGTAAGGTTGACAGAGAAAGGGTCAGTCCCTACCATGCTTTCTTTTCCGGGGTGTAGCGCAGCCTGGTAGCGCACCTGAATGGGGTTCAGGTGGTCGGAGGTTCGAATCCTCTCACCCCGACCATAAAATCAAGGGCTTAGGTTGTCTAGACCTAGGCCCTTTCTTTTTGAGTCACCACTGAGTCCCCACGTGGCCGCTTCGGGGCGGCGCTCAATCGCCATCCGCATTACCACTGCGGCATCCGCGACGGGGTGTTCAAGCCACTCGAAGCCGGTGATGTCCAGTGCCGACAGGCCTCGGCACTGGCGCCAAAAGCGGTTGCCGTGATCGAAGCGCAGGTCCGCCGCCGCGTGCGGCGCTGATTCTCCCGCCACGGGCTGCTCGATGCCGATGATGCCCGCGACCTGCTCGCCTGGGCCAGCAGTGGTTTCTCGCGCGCCGCCGCGGTGGGCGAGTCACCCACCGCCACCCGCGTACGTCTTCGACCAGCAGGTGCGATGGTAGCCGTCTCCCGGCACCTGATCGCGCCGGAGACACGCCACTCCCGGCACCCGCTGTGAGGTACCCCCGCCAAACCCCGCCCGGCACCCTCCTAAACGGCGGCTTGTTCCCCGTCTCTCCCCGTCGGCCACCGTCGGCTCGCACTGGGCCTTTGCAGAGCATCTTCCTTCGATGCTGGATTCCTCCGACCACAGCCGCTGTGCCGTTGGATTTCCTATCCCTCCCTTCTATCCCTTCTATCCCTTATCCCTCGCTTCGCTCCGACTGCCCCGGCCGAATGGCCGTGGAAGAGGTGGCCGAATGGCGTGGAATCCGCACCGAAGCGCGCCAGGATCAAGGCCAGTTGGTAGGCCAGGACCCGGAACCCGGTATAGGCCGCCTACTGCTTGGGGTCGCTGATGCCCTCCATGTAATGGCCGTCGATGGCGATGTCGTTGGTCGCCGCGATGAAGGCCATGGCGATGAACGGCCACACTATGAGGGTGTCCGGCAGCCCGGTCATGAGCCCCTCGGCTTTCGCCAGGCAGAGAGGGCAGCCAGCAGGGCGGTCAGCAGGGTCTGGACGCAGAATCCAGTCCCGCCGGGTGGTGTAGAGGTCCACCAGGGGGGCAGACGAACTTGAGGGTCCAGAGCAGGCCGAGGAACTAGAGATGGCCGAGTGCTCACCGACGTCTGGTAGCGCGGGCCCGTGCCGGGCTGGTGTATCGGACCCCTGGGGAATCGGCTACCATGACCTGGCCTGGATGTTCCAGGTCAATATTATAGAAGGATGGAGGACTCATGAAGTACACAGGTTCAGCCTTGACGGCGCTACTGGTCGCCCTCGGTATGGGGGTCGCAACCCTGGGGAACGCCGGAGGTTTCGGCGGCGATGGGAATCCAGGTCGGGGCGATCCGGGCTACGGCGCCGGACCCTCGGATGCCTATGGCGGTCCCACCTACGCTGGCTCCAACTACGGTGGCCCCCCGGGTGCCGGCGGCCCGGGCTATGGCCCACCCCAGGGTAGCGGCTATGGCTCGGGTTACGGTGGTCCCCGGGGTGCCGGTTACGTCCCGGGTTACGGTGGTCCCCGGGGCGCCGGTTACGGCCCGGGTTACGGTGGTCCCCGGGGCGCCGGTTATGGCCCAGGTTACGGCGCCCCCCCGAGCGGCGGCTATGGTCCGGGCTACGACGCTCCCCAGAGTTGCGGTTTCGGCCCAGGTTAAGGTGGTCCCCGGGGCGCCGGTTATGGCCCGGGCTACGGTGGCCCCGAAGACCGTTATGGCGCGGACGACCGGGATGACCGCTGCCGTTCCGATAGCGGCAGCGGATTCAATCCCATGAAGAACATGCCGAACCCGATGAAGATGTTCGGCGGCAACAAGGACTGAGGTCCTCGTGGCACAGGGGCATGCCTGAAC
>JBATOB010000479.1:0-2882 GCA_049290655.1 Chromatiaceae bacterium
GAGCGGGGCTTTGCCCTGTGGCTGTCCGGGCTCAACCCCGGCGTTCTGGAGGTGGTGCGCAACGCGGGCCTTGCCGACCGCCTGGGCCGGGACCAGTTGCTGTTCAACGCGCGGCTGGCGATCCAGCACTATCAGGCCCTGCCGCCGGCGGCAGGGCCCGTGGCGGGAGGCTAGATCAGGCCTTGGGGTCCGTGCGCTTCATGAAATTGGCGCGGCGCTCCTGGCTGGCCTTGATGGCCTCGGCGTGGCGGGTGGCGGCGGCCTTGCGCATTTCGTCGTGGCGGGCCTCCATCTGTTGGCGGCGTTCGGCTAGCTTGGCCGCCATGGGATGGGCCGGGCGGCTCGGGCCTTGGTCTGGGCACTCGGGCATGGCGGGAGCGCCAGCGAACTCCGGCATGGGCGGCATTTCCGGCATCTGACCAAACTCGGGCATGGGGGGCATTTCCGGCATTTGGCCAAACTCGGGCATGGGCGGGAAGTCAGGCTGCTGGGCGAATTCCGACATGGCGGGGAACTCGGGCATGGCCGGGAATTCGGGCATCTTCGGCATCTCGAAGGCCGGGTCCATGGCGGGCGGCTGGCTGGCCTGACGCATGGCGGCTTGCCATTCGGCATGCATCTTGGCCTGCTCCTCCGCATGACGGGCGGCCTGTTGGCGCATCTCCTGCTGGAAGGCCGGATCCCCGTAGGGGGCACCGGTCCACCAGGCGCTGGCGGAAGAAGAAACGGCCGCGAGGGCGGCCACCGAGACAGCAAGGGCGATCTTGTTCATTAGGTTACACACCTCGAAATTACAAAGGAAATTAAGGGCTGGCGAAGTTTGTTGTTGTCCTGGGCCTGATGGAGCATCCGGACCCATGGGCAATTAGTATATTAGAAAATTCTGAAATAGCAATAGGGCAATCCGAGCTCAAACCACCGGCGGCCTGATACCCGGGGTCTGCCCTCCCGTGGGACGCCCAGCCACCCGCCAAGGCGGACGTTGATGATATGGACGGCAAGTTTCCGGCCTGGCTGCTAGACTCGGACCCCATGATCCACGGCCTTCGCGGGGTTCCCCTATGTCACGGCGCCAGCTTTTTGCGACCCTCCTCCTGACTCTTCTGGCCCCGGTCTGGGCCCTGGTCCAACCTCTCGCCGCCGCGGCGGGCGAAGCCGCCGGGCGCCAACTGGTGGTGGTGGAAGGGGTGGACTATTTTGGCCGCGACCTGGAGACCCGCCAGGACATCGACCTGGAGGCCTGCCAGGCGGCCTGCCTCGCCGATGGGCGCTGCCGGGCCTTCACCTACAACCGCAAGGCCCGCTGGTGCTTCCTCAAGAGCGAATTCGAGGACGCCCGCCCCTTCCCGAATGCCGTCTCGGGTCACATCGCGGTCGGGGAGACGCATGCCCAGGAGCGGCAGGCCCACCGCCTGGCGGAACTGGGTTTCCTCTCCAGGGGATACGCCGAGGAGGCGCGGCGCCAGGTGGCCGAGATCGCCGCCCGGCCCCGGCCGGTCGCGGCCCGTTTCGATCGCCTGCTGGCGGAGGCCGAGGAGGCGGAACGTGCCCAAAATGGGCAAGTAGCCCTGGCCCGCTATGCCGAGGCCTTGCGCCTGACCCCCGAGGCGCCCTCGGCCTGGCTGGGCCTGGCGCGGGCCAGTCTGAGCCTTGACCCTAACGATTGGCAGGCGCGCCAACGCCTGCTGGCGTCCGCGTCCGCCGCCGCCATCAACGCCTATCTGATCGCCGGGACCGATGCCGAGCGCGTCCGCGCCCTGGTGGCCCTTGGCCAGTCCCTGGCGGCCCGCGATCAGTGGCGGGGGGCCATTCGCGCCCTGCGCGCCGCCCTGACGGTCCAGGAGGACGCCTCGGTGCGCGCCCTCTACGACCAGTGGTTGGCGGAGCACGGCTTCCGCATCACCGGCCATCGCGTCGATGCCGATGCCGCCAATCCCCGCATCTGTGTCGATCTTTCCGACCCCTTGCCCCGCGACCGCGCCGGCTTGGGCGATTTCCTCCAGATCGAGACCCAGCGCGGCCTGACGGTGGAGGTGGACCCCCAGGCCCTGTGCGTCGATGGCGTGGTCCACGGCGAGCGTTACCGCCTGCGGGTGCGCGCCGGCCTGCCCGCCGCCGATGGCGAGACCCTCGCCTCCTCGGCGGACCTGGACATCTATGTCCGCGACCGCTCGCCCTCGGCGCGCTTCCAGGGTCGCGCCTATGTGCTGCCCAAGGGGGGCGAGGCGGCCATCCCCCTGGTCTCGATCAACACCCGCCTGGTCAAGGCCCAGGTGCTGCGCCTGGGTGACCGAAGCCTGGCCTCGGCGGCCTGGGAGGGTGGGCCTCTCCTCAAGTCGCTGAACCCCTACGCGGCGGAAGGCATCCGCGACCGTCAAGGCGAGGCCATCTGGTCCGGGGAGGTCGAGGTGGGCATGGAACTCAACCGGGAAATGACGACGGCCGTGCCGGTGGGCGCCCTGATCCAGGAACTCAAGCCTGGCGCCTACGTCATGACCGCCCGTCCCGCCGAGGTGGCGGACCAGGGCGAGGAGCTGGCGACCCAGTGGTTCGTCGTCTCCGACCTGGGGCTCTCGGCCATCACCGGCAATGACGGCCTGCATGCCTTCGTCCGCTCCCTGTCCAGCGCCCAGGCCCTGACGACGGTCAGCCTGCGCCTGGTGGCCCGCAACGACGAGATCCTGGGCCGCGCCACCACGGACGTGGCCGGCCATGCCCGTTTCGAGCCGGGCCTGCTGCGTGGGGAGGGGGGCAACAAGCCCGCCCTGCTGGTGGCCGAGGGGCCCGACGGTGATTTTGCCTTCCTCGACCTGGCCCAGTCGGCCTTCGACCTCGCGGACCGGGGCGTGGATGGCCGCCCGGCGCCCGGCCCGGTGGATGTC
>JBATOB010000480.1:0-3679 GCA_049290655.1 Chromatiaceae bacterium
GTGCCAGGGTCTTGATGGCCGGCTGGGTGTATGTGCCCGGGGATGCGTTCTAAGGAACCGGCCGCCAAGGAACTTGTGCTGGGTGAATACAGCCGGCCCTATCGGGGTCCGGATGGCGGAGTGCCCGTCATGCCGCCGCCGACCCCACCCAAGTCCTCCTCGTCTCTCTAAGGGAGACTTTCCGCCCGGCACCTCGCCGGGCGTTTTTTTGGCATCGGTCTTAACCCCACCCGGGGATGGCGGGCCTGCCGGGGCGACTCAATCCAGCACCCCAGCCGGCTACTACGGAAGGCTCGGCTTCCCCACTGGTAACGTTTCTCGGCTAAGTCCAGGCCCACCCTGTTGGTCTTCGCCGTTTTCTTCTGAAGGCAGTGCAGCACGGAGGTAGCATCAGTGAACTCTGGGCTGGTCAGGCCGCGGCTCGATTTGATGACGCATCAGGCGGATCCGATCGTGGGTTTCGCCAGGCTCTCGTGGCACAGGAGCCAATAGCTTGCCCCCGCCATAAGCCCGGACAGGGCCATGCCGAGCAGCAGGGGGCGCGCGGTACCGTCATGGGCCAGGCTGACCAGGGACCCGACGGCGGCGCCGAACCCGAAGCGCGCGGCCCCGGAGAAGGCCGACGCGGTCCCCGCCAGGCGCACAAAGTAAACCATGTAACTGGCCATGGCGTTGCCGAGCACCACCCCGGCCATCCCCAGGTAGAGGAGCACCCCCAGCACGATCGCCCACAGGGGCGGAGAAGCCAGAAAGGCGAGGGCGAGCAAGACCAGGGCGGCGACTACCTGGACTCGCAGGCCAAGGCGTAGCAGGCGCTCCGCGCCCAGGCGCATAACCAGCCGGGTGTTGAGTAGGGTCGCTATCATGGCCGCCGCCACGTTGGCGCCAAACAGCACCCCAAACCAGGCGGTTGGTACCTCATGCAGCACAATGTACACATAGGGCGAGCTGACGATGAAGGTCATCATGCCGCCGAAGGAGAAGGCCCCGGTCAGCAGAAAACCCATGCCCAGCCGATGGCGCAGCAAGCCGTAATAATTGCCCAGGACCCGACCCAGATCCGGCGGGTGGCGGCGCTCGGGCGGCAGGGTCTCGGGGATCAGCCACAAGAAGAGCGCGCTCGCCACCAGCGCGATGCCGAAGAGGGCGATGAAGACCCAGTGCCAACTGGCGTGTGTCACGATGACCCCGCCGATGGAGGGGGCCAGCAGGGGCGCCAGGGACATGATCATCATCACCAGGCCGATCACCCGGGCATAGTGGTCCCGCTCGAAGAGGTCCCGGACCAGGGCCGGCACGGTCACCGCGACCGCCGCCCCACCCGAGGCCTGGACTAGGCGTGCCCCCAACAGGGTCTCCATCTGACCGGCCAGGGCGCAGCCCAGGGCCCCGAGGCAGAACAGGAGCAGGCCGCCACCGATGGTGGCGCGCCGGCCGAGCATGTCCGACAGCGGACCCATGAACAACTGGGCCAGGGCGAAGACCGCGAGGTAGGTGGTGACCGTGAGTTGGGCCATCTCGATGGTCGAGTCCAGGTCCTGGGCGATGGCCGGCAGGCTGGGCAGATACATGTCGATGGCGAAGGGCGTCAGTCCGGAGAGCAGACCCAGGGTGACGAGCAGCGACGGGCGAATGCGCATGGAACCCTCGGGATGCGGGAGTTATGGGGGGTGTATATTGAAGGCTGCTAATCTTTCTCGCTAGCATCCTCTGGCCGTATTCTGGGGCGCTAGCAGGGCTGGGGGATCAAGGAGTTTCGTAACAGCATGAACAAGAAGAGTCTCAGCGAAGACGACATCTGCGCCAAATACATCACGCCCGCCGTGATCGCGGCGGGCTGGGCCGAGGCCACCCAGATCCGCCGTCAGGTCTATTTCACCAAGGGCCGCATCATCGTCCGCGGCCGGCTGGTGACTCGCGGCAAGGCCAAGCGCGCCGACTACATCCTCTATTACCAAGGCATCCCCCTCGCCCTGATCGAGGCCAAGGACAACCAGCACCCCGTCGGCGCCGGGATGCAGCAGGCCCTCGACTATGCCCTGACCCTGGATGTGCCCTTCGTCTTCGCCAGCAATGGCGACGCCTTCCTCTTCCACGACCGCACCGGCCAGAGCCCCCAGCTTGAGACCCCGCTTGCCCTCGACGCCTTCCCCAGCCCCGCGACCCTGTGGGGGCAATACCGGACCTGGAAGGGCCTAGACCCCGCCCAGGAAGCCCTCATCCTGCAACCCTATTACGACGATGGCAGCGGCAAGGAGCCGCGCTACTACCAGCGCCAGGCCATCAACGCGACGGTGGAGGCCATCGCCAAGAGCCAGGACCGCATCCTGCTGGTCATGGCCACGGGCACCGGCAAGACCTACACCGCCTTTCAGATCGTCTGGCGGCTGTGGCGCGCCGGTCGCAAGCGGCGCATCCTTTTCCTCGCCGACCGCAACGTGTTGATCAACCAGACCATGGTCAATGATTTCCGGCCCTTCGGCGCCGCCATGGCTAAGCTCAGCACCCACGCCAAGACCATTGAGCGCGCCGACGGGACCCGGATCGATCTGACCCTCGCCGTCGGTCAGCGCCGCGACAGCGACAGCCACCGGCGCATCGACACCGCCTACGAGATCTACCTCGGCCTCTACCAGGCCATCACGGGCCCGGAGGAGCGCCAGAAGCTCTTTCGCGAATTCTCCCGGGGCTTCTTCGATCTCATCGTCATCGACGAGTGTCATCGGGGCAGCGCCGCCGAGGACTCTGCCTGGCGCGAGATCCTCGAATATTTCGACCGCGCCACCCAGATCGGCCTCACCGCCACGCCCAAGGAGACCGAATACGTCTCCAACATCCATTATTTCGGCGAGCCGGTTTACAGCTACACCCTGAAGCAAGGCATCCGCGACGGTTTTCTCGCCCCCTACAAGGTCATCAAGGTCCATCTGGATATCGACGTGGAGGGCTACCGCCCGCTGCCCGAGGAAACCGACCTGAGCGGCAACCGGATCGAGGATCGCCACTACAACCAGAAGGATTTCGACCGCTCCCTGGTCATCGACGCGCGCACCCGGCGGGTCGCCCAGTGGGTCTCGGACTATCTCAAGGCGAGCGGCGATCGTTTCCAGAAGACCATCGTCTTCTGCGTCGATACCGAGCACGCCGCCCGCATGCGTCAGGCCCTGATCAACGAGAACCAGGATCTCGCCCAGCACGACAGCCGCTACGTCATGCGCATCACCGGCGACGACCCGGACGGCCAGGCTCAGCTCGACAACTTCATCGACCCGGAGTCCCGCTATCCGGTGATCGTCACTACCTCGCGCCTGCTCTCGACGGGGGTGGATGCCCAGACCTGTCGCCTCATCGTGCTGGAGCGGGAGGTGGGCTCCATGACCGAGTTCAAGCAGATCGTCGGACGCGGCACCCGGGTCCACGAGGAGACCAAGAAGTATTACTTCACCCTGGTCGATTTTCGCAAGGCCACCAACCACTTCGCCGATCCCGACTTCGATGGCGAGCCGGTGCAGATCTACGAGCCCGGCGAGGACGACCCGCCCTTGCCCCCGGACGATGTGCCGCCGGTCGATGAGGGTGGAGACCCCCTCCCGCCCGAGCCCGGCGCGGACGAGACCCTCATCGACAACCCGCTACCGCCCGGTATCGACCCGCCCTCCGAGCCCCCGCCCCCCAGGCC
>JBATOB010000481.1:0-4815 GCA_049290655.1 Chromatiaceae bacterium
GGGCGGCGAGGCTGACGGCCGGGTTGAGCCCGGCTACCTCCGCCGCCACGCCGCCGCCCTCGGGGCTGAAGAGGGAGCCGCAGCAGGAGGTGATGAGGTCTGGGTTCAGAGACGTGAAGAAGAGCGCCTGCGCCGTGACTTCCGCCAGTGCCAGGGGGGCGATCAGGAGCAGCAGGGCGTACTTGGGGCGGACCAGGGGGTAATCGGGGGCCTGGTTATCCGCCCCATTGAGGATCAGCCAGGCGGCGCCGGCGAAGAAGAGGGTTATCTTGAGAAAGAGGGCGGGCCAGCCCCAGGGGTTGGCATTGAGTACGCCGGTGGCGCACATGGCGCCGACGAATTGGGTGGAGAGCTGCTCGGCGTTATAGACAAACAGCAAGAGAGACAGCAGGTTGCCGCCAAAGACCCAGGCGACCAGGGTGGCGATCAGATAGGTGCGGCGCTCCAGTTCCAGTTGGCGCTCGCTGCCGCTGCTCAGGTCCCAATGCCGCAGGATCTGGATCGCAAACCCCGCCGCCAGCACCAGCAGGAGGGCCTGGGTCAGGGAGGCCAGATTCAGGGCCAGGATGGCGGGGGTCAAGGGCATGGCGTTTTAGGCCAACCGCCCATCGCGCAGTTCCACCACCCGCGAGACCTGGGCGTGGTCGAAGACGAGGGGGTCATGGGAACTGATGAGGATGCCTTTGCCTTGGTCCGCCAACTCGCCGATGAGGGCCAGCAACTCCCGCGAGAGCTGGCTATCCAGGTTGGCGGTAGGCTCGTCGGCGATGATGATGCGTGGGTCATTGATCAGGGCCCGGCAGATGGCGGTGCGCTGGGCCTCGCCGCCCGAGAGCCACTCCGCCTTGTTAAGGGCCCGCTCCTCCAGGCGGAACTGCCGCAGCAGGCCCAGGGCCTTGTCCCGGAGTTGGCCCGGGTCCGGGGCCAGGGGGTAGGCGGGCAGCATGACATTTTCCAAGACCGTCAGTCCCCGGATCAGGTTGAAGCGCTGGAAGATGAAGCCGAAGGTCGAGCGCCGCACCTGCGTCATGAAGCGTTCCGGCAGGTTCGAGAGGAGGTGCCCCTCCAAATGAATACGGCCGCTGCTAGGCCGGGAGAGGCAGCCCAGCATCGCCAGCAGGCTGGTCTTGCCCGAGCCGCTTGGCCCCTTGAGGACGGTGATGCCCCGGGTCTCCAGTTCCAGGCTGAGGCCCCGCACCGCCCAGACCTCGTTGTGGCGACCCTGGTTGTACACCTTGCTGACATCATCGAGGCTGATCATCGCATCACCTGGTCGGGATCGGTGATGGCGGCGCGCCAGATGGGGATGATGGTCGCCACGGTGTAAGGGAAGACGGAAAAGAAGAAGAGGGTAGCCACTTGCAACCCATCTACGAAGGGCACGGGCCGGAAGTCGGGATAGAGCACGGCCCAGCCCTTGAGCACGGGGGCGAAGAGGATGGCGGAAAAGTGAAAGACATGGACGTAGGCGAGCAGATAGCCGAGGAGGAAGGCCTTCAGGGACAGGGCCGCGCCCTCCCAAAACTTCATGCGCAGCACGTCGCCGGTCTCCCAGCCGATGGCCTTGAGGATGCCGATCTCGCGCCGCTCCTCGCCGCTCAGCCCCGAGGCCCGGTCCCAGGCGAAGATGACGAAGGCCAGCATGGCGCCGGTCAGCAGGACGAAGACCAGGCCCTGACGCCAGCCAAAGACGGCGTCGTAGGTGCGCAGTATCTCCTCGCGCAGGATGGGCCGCGTATCCGGCAGGGCCAGGCTGATCTTTTCCGCCACCTTCCGCACCTCCGCCGGGTTGCGTACCCGCAGCACGATATCGGTGAAGCGGTCCGCGGGGAAGTCGAAGAAGCGGCGGAAGTCCTCCGCGTTCAGCAGCATCAGGTCGCTGGAGACCAGCTCGGTGTCCGCCGCCAGCAGGGCCGCGATCCTGAAGGAGAAGGGGTCGCCCCGGGCTGATCTCAGGCTCAGGTAGTCTCCCGGGCCCAGGCCCCGCGTGCGCGCCACCCCGGCGCCGAGGTGGATATCGCCCACCGCCGGTGGGGCCTCGCGCGGTACCATCAGGGTGTAGTTGGCCCGGACCGCCGGGTCGTAGAAGTAGCCCCAGAGCCGTCCATACCGCTCGCTGATCCCCCGGATCGCGCCGAGCTGTTCCAGGTAGCTGGCGGGGATCAGGTCATGCCGCCCGGCGAGCAGACGCTGCACAATCAGCTCCGGGGACTCGGTCAGTACCAGGGCCGCCTCATGACGCAGGGACTGGGTGAAGAGCAGCGTCGAGGCCAGCAGGAAGACGATCATGCCGTAAACCAGCACCAGTCCCAGATGTTTGCCTGGCCGCCGGGCCAGGGATGAGAGACTGTATTCCAGCAGATAGCGCTGACGGCGCAGGAAGCTGATCATGGTTGCGCCGCCCCCAAGCCCAACCTGGGGGCGGGCACCAGGGTGCCGGTGGGGAAGTGATCCAGGGCCAGGGGGTGATCCTGAAAGGCGCTGTGCAGATCCGCCTGGCTCGGGTGACGGGTATAGCGGGCCTCGGTGAAGAGGGCCAGGTCCGTCAAGTCGAGGGCCGCCACCAGGTCCCGGCGCTGGGCGATGTCAGCCGCCGCCGCGCGGCTCGCCAGGCCGGCATGCACGAAGGTCAGGGCAAACAGGAGCACGCCCACCCCCAAGGTCCACAGAAAGAGGCCCGACCTCCGCCCGGGGGCCTGGGTTGGGGGTAAAGGAGTTACATTCGATTCCACTGATATTCCCTGGGAACACTCCACCCCGGCCATCATCTTCAAAGGCGGAGATGCGAACGAAAGTTAGCTTAGCCCAGGCTACCTAAGGGGCGAATGGACCCAGGTCAAGGCCGGTGCGAAATGCGTCATGCGCGGCAGTGCTTGTGGCAAATGCCACACCCGCAAGGTCTAGCCAGATCGGATCGGGGTTCAGCTTGGCGCCCGGCACCCTGAATCCCTGGCAGCCCGGCCAGGCACTCGTAGGAAATCAAGGCCCGCCAGGCGCGGACTGACTATAATTCCATTCTAATTGACTCGTCAGGCCCGTAAATCGGTCATTCCCGGATGCGGACGAACTCTCGCCCACCCCCTTTTCCTGTCAACCAGACCCCACTCGCATCAGCCACCATGCACGAGATGTCGATTTGCGAGGGGATCCTCCAGGTCCTGGAAAAGGAGGCCGGACGCCAAGGCTTCCTGCGCGTCAAGGGAGTCTGGCTTGAGATCGGGCCCCTGGCGGGGGTAGAGTCCGAGGCCCTGCGCTTCTGTTTCGACGCCGTGGTCCGGGGGAGCCTGGCGGAGGGCGCCCAGCTCGAGATCATCGAGATCCCGGGGCAGGGTGTCTGTTTGCAATGCGACCAGTCGGTGCCGGTACGCCAGCGGTTCGACCCCTGTCCCGAATGTGGCGGCTACGGTGTCCGCATCACTCACGGCGAAGAACTGCGAATCAAAGAGTTGGAGGTTGAATAGATGTGTACCGTATGCGGTTGTGGCCAGGGCGAGACCCTTATCGAGGGCCAGGAGCTGGATCAGGCCTCGGATCACGAGCATGGTCATGAGCATCCCCACCTTCACCCTCATAGCCACACCCATAGCCACGGACCTGGCCAGGAACATGCCCATCCCCACACCCATGGCCACGAGCATGATCACGACCACGATCATACTCATTCTCATGATCATGGCCATGGCGATGATCACCATCATTATGGTTTAGGTCCCGCCCATGCCCATGCGCCCGGCCTGAGCCAGGGCCGCATGGTTCAGATCGAGCAGGACATCCTGGGCAAGAACGACCAATATGCCGCCGCCAACCGTTCCTGGTTCCTGGCCAAGGCCATCCTGGCCCTCAACCTGGTCTCCAGTCCCGGCTCGGGTAAGACGACTCTGCTGACCCGCAGTATCCAGGACCTCAAGGGTCGTTATCCCCTGGCGGTCATCGAGGGCGATCAGCAGACCAGCCACGACGCCGATCGCATCCGCGCCACCGGCATCCCGGCGTTGCAGATCAACACGGGTAAGGGCTGCCACCTGGACGCCCACATGGTCGGTCATGCCATCGAGAGCCTGGGCCTGGCGGAGAAGAGCCTGCTTTTCATCGAGAACGTCGGCAACCTGGTCTGCCCGGCCGCCTTCGATCTTGGCGAGGCCCACAAGGTCGCCATCCTCTCGGTCACGGAGGGCGAGGACAAACCCCTGAAATACCCAGACATGTTCCACGCCGCCGACCTCATGATCCTGAACAAGATCGACCTGTTGCCCTACCTGGATTTTGACATGGCGCAATGCCTTGACTATGCCCACCGCGTCAACCCAGGTATCGAAGTACTGGAAGTCTCCGCCCGCAGTGGCGAGGGCCTGGATGCCTGGTACACCTGGCTTCAGGCCCGCATGGCATCCTGATGCCGGGTTGGCGAAGGCCGGGGCTGGCTGGTTAGGCCCTGATTTCAATGCGCGCTAGCCAGCCCCCGAGCCAGGGGAAGAGCGCCAAACCCAGCCATTCACGGCCGGTCATGCGCCTTTTCAAATTTTTTCTGGTCTCCCTGATGCTGGGTATCCTGGGCGGCCCAGGCCCCGCCTGGGCCGGTGCCACCCTGACCATTGCCGCCGCCTCCGACCTCAAATTCGCCCTGGAAGAAATCCTCGCCGACTTTCGCGTCCTCCACCCAGAGGCCTCTATCGACGTCATCTTTGGCTCCTCGGGCAAGTTCCATACCCAAATCCAGCAGGGAGCGCCCTTCGACCTCTATTTCTCGGCCGATATCGCCTTCCCGCGCGACCTGGCGGCCCTGGGTCTGGCGGCGGGGCCGGTCCGCCCCTATGC
>JBATOB010000482.1:0-4417 GCA_049290655.1 Chromatiaceae bacterium
GCCTGGACAGGCTCCGCGCTGGCGCCGGCCACCAGCCAGCCATCGCCATCCCGGATCAGGGCCCGGACGGACCTGGCCCCGGTCGCTTCCAGCCTCCATCCCGGGGAACCATCCGCCGGGACCGAGGCGAGGAGGCCGACCTCGGTCCCATCCCCGCGCACAAGCCGCCCCACGGCAAGCCCCACGCCAGTATCGCCGATCGCTAGCCCCAGCAAGCGGTCGGCGACCCCTGCATTGGCGTCATCCGGAAGCGTGGTCCGCGACCACAGGGTTTCGCCCGCCGCGTCCAGGGCAATCAGGAAACCAGGCCGGGCCGGGCCTAAATCGCCGGCCAGCAAGACGCCGCCATTCGGCAGGGACCCCAGGGCCTGAACCTGGAGGTCGAAGGGCCCGGCCAGGACTTGCGTCCAAACCGGCAAACCATGCGGGTCATGACGGGAGATCCAGGCCTCGCGGCTTGCGGGCCCGCGCACCGTACCCGCCAGGACATAACCGCCATCGGCCATGGCCGCCAGACGGGGTTGTCCCGCGCCATCCCGAGAGGATGGGTCTTGCAAGCCCCGTCCAAATAACCTCATGCCCGGGGGACCGGACCAGGTCCGGGGCGGCGGGGTGACATCGGCCTCCCACCCAGCCCCAGGCACCTCTTGCGACCCGGCGACGAGGGGTGCGAGGACCATGAGGACGAGGCCGAGCCGCCAGCCGCCGAGAGTGGCGCGGATTCGGTACATCGTGTCTCCTGAAAGCGGTAGGGCGTGATACGGGACCATATTGCCCCAAGGCCCCAGGATTTTCATCCACCCGGGGCTATTATTTGGCCATCTGGCCCGACGCGGAAACCCGGGCACCACGGCCGCAAGCTCAGGCATAGCCTATCCACGGCCACCCGGAGGCAAACAGCCAGACCTTTCCCAGCCTAATCTTCTCGACCTCGCGGCACCGATCTGTCAACCTAATCCCTATGAATGCAAGGCACCCATTTCGCGCCCCAGGCGGCTCGGCGGCATCGGATTCAGGCATGCGAATTCCAGACTTCACCCATATCAATCTCGCCACCCTGGACCAGGCGGTGGACCTGGTGCGCGTCAATAAACTCGCCGATGGCTCCCGGGAGGCCGCCTTTCTGCGCGCCTATCCTGCCTTACTGGCGGCGATCCAAGCGACGGATCGCGCTGCCGACGCCTTTCTGCTCGCGGCCACCTTCGCCCATGGGTCCATGCCCAGCAGTCTGCGCATCGAGCAACGCTGGTTGACCGCGGCGGTGCAGGCCTTTGGCCGGTCACGGGGCGAGCAAACGACCTTCTCCGAGCCGGATGTCATCGCCATCGCTACCTGCCTGCAGTCCCTGGTCGCCGCCTCCAGGGTGCTGCACTTCGCCAACCCCGCCCTTTACCCAACCTGGGATGCCCACGTCGAGGGCTTTCGGCGCGGCCTGACGCCGACCCCCTATCACATGGCCCAAACCACCAACTATGCTGCCTATGTCAAGGACATCCAGGGCGTCAAGCGCGAGGAAGGTTTCCTCGGCTTCCACTTCGATTATTGCGTCAATTATCAGGAACGCCTGCGCCAACTCGCCATACCCCCCTACCCCCTGACGGACATGAGGGTCGTGGAATCGGCGGTGCGTGAGATTATTCTCGCCCAGGGCGGGCATTTATAAAGCCGTGACGAGCACCCTGATGCGATTAGCGATGCGTACTGGCCCTGATCCCTCACCCCCGGCCATCAACCCAGGCCATTCGGAGATCCCCATGCCACGCCCCCTCGCTACGTCCCCGGCGGAGCAAACCCAGACCACCCTCGGGGAGGAAAGCCTGCGGCTCATCCTCCAGGAGTTGCAAAGCGCCCGCGCCGAAACCCGTCACCAGTCAAGCCGTCTGCGCCTCATGGCCCTGGGACTGGGGTTGATGGCGATCCTGGCGGGCTGGTCCGGCTACCAGGCCATCTCCAGCGCCGAGCGCCAGGCACCCGTTACCGCGCCAGCGACCTCGATGAGCCCGGAGGCCCGTGCCGCCCAACGCCGGGAACTCCTGGCCATGCTGCCGGAAGAAACGCGGGCGGAACTGGAGAAATTCGCTCAACAGGCGGAATGGCTGGACCAGTACATGCATACCTGGGAGCCCGATCAGGCCGGCGCCCTGGTGTCCCTTATGCTCTTCCGCATGACCAAGACCATGGATACCCTGCCGGAGATGGAGCGGAACATGCGCGTCATGAGCGGTCAAATGGCGGCCCTGCCCGCCATCGTTGGTGAACTCAATCAAATCAACGCCAAGATGAGCGTTATCACCGGCAACCTGGACTCCACCATGGGCCGCGCCGGCCGCATGATGCCCTGGATGCCCTTCGCACCCTGATAGACCGAACAGAGAGCCACTATCGGGATGAATCTCCCGGTCCCGTCCTTTGCCCGACCCTCGGCACCTTGAGGTGCAGCGCCGCCTTGGCCAGCAAGTGAGCGGAGACGGGGGCGGTGATGAAGAGCGAGAGGGTGACCAGGATCTCGTGCAGGCTGACGCCAGGGCCCTGGGTACTGAAATAAATCGCGGAGGCGATCAGCAGGCTCCCTACCCCCAGGGTCGTGGCCTTGGTGGGGGCATGGAGGCGGGTGTAAAAATCGGGCAGGCGCGCCAGCCCCAGGGCGCCGATGAAGGTAAAAATGGCCCCGGCCAGGATCAGGAAGGACAGCAGCAGTTCCAGCATCTTGAGAGACTCCCTGGGCCGGGCTAGTCGATAATATCCCCGCGCAAGAGATACTTGCACAGGGCCACGGTGCTGACGAAGCCAATGAGGGCAATCAGCAAGGCGGCCTCGAAATAGAGGCCTGAACCCATCCGGATACCCAGCAGGATCAAGAGGGCGATGGCATTGATAGCGAGGGTGTCCAGGGCCAGGATGCGGTCCGGGGCACTGGGACCCACCAGGAGCCGCCAAAAGCCGAGGGCGATCGCCACGGCCACCAGGGCAAAGGCGATGTTCAGGACGATGGCGAGCATGGTTCGAACACCTTTTTCAGGGGGGCCTCGTAGCGCCCCTTGATTTCCTGGACCAGGGCATCCGGGTCTGGGGCATCCAGGGCATGTACCAGCAGGCTAGAGTGATCCGAACTGAGTTCCAGGGACACGGTGCCTGGCGTCAGGCTGATGGTGTTGGCCAGCAGGCTGATGCCGATCTCGCCCTTGAGGTCCAGGGGCACCTCGAAGAAGGCCGACCTGAGTTGCCTGGGCTGGCCCAGGATGAGGCGGGCCACGGTCAGGTTGGCCACCAGGATGTCCCACAGGACCACCCCGACGAAGCGCAGCAGGGTCAGGGGCGCGTGAAACTGGAGGGTCTCTGACCAGAAGCGCCGGCTAAAGAGTGGGATCAGCCAGCCCAGCAACAGTCCAAGCAGGATATGCCCCGGCCCCAGACTGTTGTTGAGCAGGAGCCACACCAGGACGAGGACCAGGGTCAGCCGAGGCTGGGGCAGCCAGCGCGGGGACGGGGTCATCGAGATATTCATCCCCCTTTAGGGCTTGATGTAGGCCGCGCCCTCGTGCTGAAGTTTGGCCAGCCGCACCACGCCGGAGGGGGTGTACACCACTTCGCCGATGAACTGCTCCGGCTTCAGATTACGGTTTTTGAGGGTGATCTGGCATACCTCAAAGGTCACGCCCCGTTGGACGAGCGGCTTGATGAGGTCTGCGTAGGGATTGCCCTTGGGATCCTTGGCATCGGTCATCAGGAAATCCACCCCATTGGCATGTGATACCACGAAGATTTTGGCGAGGGGATCAACATCCAGATGATTTTGGACATTGCGCAAGGCCTTGGGCGCCACCGTCGCGTCATCGATGTGATAAACGACGAGATCCTCCGCCAGCACTACCGTGGACATCATAACCAGGGCTAATCCCAATAATAGGTTGCGTATTTTCAGCATGGTGTTTCCTCTCTGGGGGTTAAGGTCATCTTATTTGGTGCCATCGGCATTCTCCAGAATGCCTCGGCTCATTATTCATACTCGAGGCGGACAGGTCTTCGGCCTTTCCAGGCTCCGGCACCGACTGGAGTCGCTTGCCTTGAAAAGGCGGTCCTGCGGGGCAAAGGGTTTTTCCCGGTACCGGCCTGCGCAAGCCCCATCCCCATCCTTCCTCGGCATCGGAGGCAAAGTATAGGGGGTTGACCAAACCCCTGCTCACTTCGATGAGAGGCCGCTTGCCGATCGGTATAGCTACTCCCATGACCAGCTCGCAGGGTCCCCGCCTCGCCATAGAGCCGCCCCTGCCCGACTCTCGCTCAGCACCTCCGGGAGTTACCTGTACCTGGCCGGCGGAAAGCGATCACCAGCGCCACTCATTCTTCGGCCTGTAGCAGGAGGGCCGGGTGGCGGCGGGTGGCGGGCGGGGGACGCCGTCAATACATCCCTGTAGGC
>JBATOB010000483.1:0-4376 GCA_049290655.1 Chromatiaceae bacterium
AGCCCATCGTCCGCGGGTGGGTCGTCCGGCGACCGGGAAAGCGGCGGGGCAGCGGCGGCCATGGGGCCAGGACTCCGGGAAGAGAGGGGTTGATGACCCGCTGCTAGCCGGGTTGAAGGGCTTTATCAAACAGAAGAGAAGGCCGGCGGCAATGGCAGATTTGGGGGTTAGTCCCATGAACCCTTTGTATTAGTGCCTGGGTATCGGCTTCATTTCACGAATGCCCCGCCGAGATTTTCTCCCCTGCCCTGCTATGATGGCGCGAAGCAGGGTCCCCAGGACAAGCTCCGGCAAGTGGTGCCCTCCAGATCTGGCGCACCCGTGCGGATCGCTGGAGGCGCTGGACCCCCTCCTCGGCGCCATGGTGTGCCCGCCAGATCTCGCACTTCCCCGCGCCAATCCCCATCAGCTCAAGGCCAGATTTTTCCAATGGCGAGATGAGAGGCCAAGGTCGCTGGCGCCACCCCACCGCCAGGCTCCCCCATCCAGGGGATGAAGCCGATCGCGGGGGCTCGGATCAGGGATGAGAGGGTCGCAAGGTTTTCCTCCCGCCTTGCCAGACCCAGATCGATCTGGTTGGCGACCCAGCCAGCCAGAAGGCAGCCACGGGCGAGGATGCTCTCCGCGGTCAGCAAGGCATGGTTGATACCGCCGAGGCGCAGGCCTACCACCAGGATAACCGGCAAGCCTAAGGCCCGGGGCAGGTCGCTGACCGCCAGGCCCGGGCCCAGGGGCACCCGCCAGCCGCCTACCCCTTCGACAATGAGGCAGTCCGCCTGGGCCGCCAGGGCATCCGCCCGCTCGCGGATCAGGTCCAGGACGATCTCGACCCCCGCCTCGCGGGCGGCGATATGGGGGGCTATGGGTGGGCTAAAGGCATAGGGGTTGACCCAGTCGTAGGGCACAAGGCAGCTCGACTGGGTTCGCAGACGCTGAGCGTCGGCATTTCTGAGGCCATGGGGGCCGGCCGCGCAACCGGAGGCGACGGGCTTCATGCCCTGGACCTTGAGACCGCGCTGGCGCAGGGCCTGGATCAGGCCGAGGCTGACCTCGGTCTTGCCACAAGCGGTATCGGTCCCGGTGACGAAGAACCCCTTCATAGCCAGTGGGACCCTGAAATCCGAAAACACCTGGGACCCATCAGCGGCCCGCGATCACCGCGCTGCTCCAGCGCCGCGCGGGCCCGCGGGACGCAACGACGGTTGTCGACCGACATCCCGCACGCCGGGGACCGCCGGGCCCATTCCCGCACATTGCATTCGAGCGACTGCAACATCCCTCACGCCGGGGACCGCCGGCCAATGGCGGTCAGGGGCAGGGTCACGGAACCATCCGCCGCGACCCGTTGCAGGGGCGCCCAGGCATGGCCATAAACGACCTCGTAGGTGGCGGGCAGCCGGCCCTCATGGCGATGGACCTCGTAGGCGGCGCGCATGGCGGCCCACCGGGCCTTGCCGGTGAGGCCGCGTGAGCGCTCGCGGGTGGCGTTACGCGCGCCCAGGCCCCGCAAGTCGTTGATGAGGCCGCCCAGGTCCTGATAGGTCAGGGTCAGTTGCTCGGCATCCATGACCGGCCCCTCGAAACCGGCGCGCACCAGGGCATCGCCGACATCGTGCATATCCAGGAAGGGACTGACGTGGCCGTGACCATCGGCCTGGGCCCAGGCGGCGCGCAACTCGCGCAGGGTGTCGGGACCGAAGGTGGTGAACATGAGCAGGCCGTCGGGGGCGAGGACGCGCCTTAACTCCGCGAAGGTCCGGTCCAGGTCGTTGCACCACTGGAGGGTGGCGTTGGAAAAGATAAAGTCGACGCTACCCTCCGCCAGGGGCAGGGCCTCGGCATCGGCGCAGAGGCAGGTCGGGCGGCGCAGCAGGCTGCCCCGACGGCGAGCCAGGCGCAGCATCTCGAAGGCAAAGTCCAGGGCCAGGACCCGGGCCTGGCGATAACGGCGCTGCAGGTCGTCCACCGCCAGGCCGGTGCCGGCCCCCAGATCGAGGATGGTCCGGGGCGCCAGGCGTACATAACTCAACCGCTCCAGCAGGCGGGTAGCCATCTCCTTTTGCAGTACCGCCACGCTATCGTAGCCGGCCGCCGCGCGTTCGAAGGCGCGACGGGCGGCCGGCTTATCGATGGGGTTATTCAGCCCCTGGTCGGGATTCGTGGCCATCAGGTCTCCAGTTCCCAAAGAAAGGACAGTAGCGCGGCGGTGGTCGCCGCCGGGTGGGAGAGAAAGGGGGCGTGGGCGGCCCCGGCTATGACCTGGACCCGCGCCTCGGGCAGCAGGGTGGCGATGTCGGCGCCGACGGCGGCGGGGACCAGGGTATCGCGGGCGCCGAATAGCCAGAGGCTGGGGCAGTCGAGGCCCTGGAGCGCGGGGCGCAGGTCCGAGTACCGCAGCAGGTCCAGACCCAGGGCCAAGGCTACCGGGTCCGGGGTGGGCCGCGCCGCCAGCTCCCGCTTCAGCCGGCGCAAGGTCTCCCGCGCCGCCTCGCTGCCCCGGACCTGGAGGGCCAGGAAGCGCTCCAGGGTTCCGGTGGAGTCCGCCAGCAGGCCGTCGTGGAAGCGCGCCAGGGTCTCGGGGTCCATGGCCGCGGGCCAAGTGTCTGCCTGCACGAAGCGCGGCGTAGCCGTCATCAGCACCAGCCCCGCCAGGCGCTCTGGGGCACAGCGGGCCGCCGCCAGGGCGACCAGGCCCCCCAGGGACCAGCCCAGCCAGACGGCCCTGGCCGGGGCCACCGCCAGACAGGCCTCGACCCAGTCGTCGAGCCCTTGCCAGGACGGATCGCAGGGACTGCCGCCATGGCCTGGTAGCTCGATGGCCGTCAGGCGATGACCCATTGCCAGATCGGCGGGCAAGCCGTGCCAGACGGCGGCGTTCATGCCCCAGCCGTGGAGCAGAACTAGGTCCGGACCCTGGCCCCGGGTCTCATGGTAGAGGGTGGCCGTCATGCCGGAGCCTCCGGGCCTTGCTCCCCCCTTGGCAACTCCGCCAGGGCCGCGAGCAGGGCCTCCAGATCCTGGTCGCTATGCAGGGCGCAGAGGGTAACCCGCAGCCGGGCCGAACCCTCCGGCACCGTGGGCGGGCGGATGGCGATGACCAGGATGCCCCGCGCCTCCAGGGCCTGACTCCAGGCCAGGGCGCGCTCGGCGCTCCCCGCCAGGATGGGTTGGATCGGGGTGGTGGACGGCATGAGCGGCAGGCCGAGTTGTGCCGCCCCTTGGCGGAAGATCTGGATCAGTTCCCGGAGACGCTCCCGCCGCCACTCCTCCCGCCGGGTCAGGGCCAGACTGGCGCGGGTCGCCGCCGCCAGCGCCGGGGGCGGCGCCGTGGTGTAGATGTAGGGGCGCGCGGTCTGAATCAGGGTCTCGATCAAATCCTCGCTGCCGGCAACGAAGGCGCCGAAGGTGCCCAGGGCCTTACCCAGGGTACCCATCAGGATGGGGACGGCTGCGGCATCGAGCCCGTAATGATCCAGACTGCCCCGTCCCTCGCGGCCCAGGACGCCGAGGCCATGTGCGTCATCGACCAGGAGCGGCACGCCCGCGGCCCGGGCGATGGCCGCCAACTCGGGGAGGGGTGCCAGATCGCCGTCCATGCTGAAGACGCCATCGGTGGCGATGAGGGCCACCGGACGGCCGCCGGCAGTGGGCTCGGGATCAGGCCCGGACCCGGACGCATACCTCGATCTGGCATCGGACTCGGACTCGGACTCGGACTCGGGATGGGAACAGGCCACCAACTGGCGCCGCAAGACCGCCATGTCGCCATGGGGATAGCGCCGCAGGCGGGCACGGGCCAGCAAGGCGCCATCGATCAGGGAGGCGTGGTTGAGCCGGTCCTCGAAGACTTGATCGCCCGGCCCGGCCAGGGCCTGGATGAGGCCCAGGTTGGCCATGTAGCCAGTGGAGAAGAGCAAGGCCCGCTCGCGGCCCAGAAAATCGGCCAGTTCCTCCTCCAGGGCCTGATGGGCTGGGCCATGGCCGGCGACCAGGTGGGCCGAGCCACTGCCGACGCCATAGGCCTCCGCACCCCGCTGGCAGGCGGCTATCACCTCCGGGTGCCGGGCCAGGCCCAGGTAATCGTTGGTGCAGAAGGCGATGGCCGGACGGCCGTCGAGGGTCAAGTGTGGACCCGGCGCCTCCTCGATCTGGCGGCGGCGGCGGTAGAGATGGGCCGCCCGCCGGCGCTCCAGCTCACTCGTGAGGTCGTGGTAAACCATGGATCAGCAGGCCGCACCGATGCGGCCAGCCGCCATGGCCGCGCGCCAGGTGGCGGGCAACCCCCTCGCCTCGACGCCACCAGGGGCAAGGGTAATGCGCTGGCCCGCACCCAGCGCGGGGGCCATGGCCAAGGGCCCTTTGCCCCTCACTTAATG
>JBATOB010000484.1:0-1537 GCA_049290655.1 Chromatiaceae bacterium
GCATGGGCGAGTTCATCCCGCAATTGATCGGGGAGGGCAAGTCGCCGCGGGTCATGCTGGAATATTCCGGCACCCTCTTTCACGGCCTGCGCCAGATGGGCCGGGGCGATGTCCTCGACGTCCTCAAGGGCGTCACCTGCAACCCGGACTACAACTGGGCGGTGGAATGGCTCGGCATGCCCTGGGGCCATGCCGTCGCCCCCTCCACGCCGGCGCAGGACTTCCGCCTGCATGTGCGCGCCTGGCAGCACCACTTCGCCGCTATCTTTGGCTGGGAGGCCCTGGAGCGGGTGCGCGGCTTCTCCCCCTCCGAGATGGCCCTGCCCAACCACCCGGATCTGGCCTACGAGTTCGTCAAGACCCTGCGGGATTGCGGCTACCAGTGGGTCCTGGTCCAGGAGCATACCGTCGAGCAGCCCGATAATGGCCGCCACCCCGAGCGCCCCCACCTGCCGCATCGCCTGGTCTGCACCAACTCCAAAGGCGAGACCGCCGACATCATCGCCATCGTCAAAACCCAGGGCTCGGACACCAAGCTGGTGGCCCAGATGCAACCCTGGTACGAGGCCCAGGGCCTCAACCGCCTGGAATTGGCTGGACGCTCGGTGCCGCCGCTGGTCACCCAGATCGCCGACGGCGAGAACGGTGGCGTCATGATGAATGAGTTTCCCTCCAAGTACCTGGAGGCGGTACGCGCCGCCAGCGGCTCGCCGGTGCCGCTGCTGAACGCCAGCGAGTACCTGGAGCACCTCTTCGCCTTGGGTATCCGCCCCGCCGACCTGCCGGTAGTCCAGCCCCTCTTCCACGGCAAGATCTGGGAGCGGATGCAGCCCGGCGATGGCCCCCAGCGCCTGGCCAGCGTCATCGAGGAGCTCAAGCGCGCCGACCATCGCTTCCACATGGAGGGCGGAAGTTGGACCAGCGACCTCTCCTGGGTGCGCGGCTATGACAACGTCCTCGGCCCCATGGAAGAGGTCAGCGCCCTCTTCAACGAAAAGGTCCTCCGGCCCGGCGTGCCCAGCGATCAACAGCGCTATCGCAACGCCCTCTTTCACCTCATGTCCTCCCAGACCAGTTGCTACCGCTACTGGGGCCAGGGTCTCTGGACCGACTATGGCCGGGAGATCTGCCGGCGGACGGGGGAAATACTGCGCAATGACTTTGGCTGATGGCGGGCCAGGAGCCAAGCCGGCCGTGGCCAAGATTGGGGGTGATGAGGTAAATTTATCGGCGCGAACCGCATCAAGAATTTGTGTGCATCCGCACCCCTGTTCTCTACCCGGATGGCGCTGAGATCGACCTCTTCCTCGGCGCAGAGGCCGGGGGATCTTCCTCGTCACCGACCTGGCCAAAACCCTGCGCTGGCTGGGCTCCCAAACTCAGTTGCGTTAAGGAGACACTGATTTATTAAAACCATATTGATTGCATGTAATATAATCATTACCCGCTTCTCTCCGACCACGCACTAGCTCCATGCCTCAGCAGATCGCCTGCGCCCAAGCCGAGTATGACGCCAAGCGCAAGACGACCCGCCGGG
>JBATOB010000485.1:0-9809 GCA_049290655.1 Chromatiaceae bacterium
ACAGCAGATGGCGACCGCCATTCCGCCGGCCGCCCCGGCCCTCAAGGCAGGTGGCCACGGGGCCGGCGGCCCCGCCTCCGCCAAGTCCACCCTGATCGTCGGCGCGCTGCTCGCCGTCATCTTCGTCTTGCTTGGTGCCACCGCGCCGCCGGCCTTCCTGGGCCACTTCACCGTCTTCGTGCTGGCCTGCTTCGTCGGCTACATGGTGGTCTGGAACGTCACCCCGGCGCTGCACACCCCCCTAATGAGCGTGACCAACGCCATCTCCAGCATCATTGCGATCGGTGCCCTGATCCAGATTGCCTCCCCCGGGGCGTTCATCACCGTCCTGGCGGGGTTGGCCATCGTGCTAACCGCCGTCAACATGTTCGGCGGCTTCTGGGTCACTCAGCGCATGTTGCGCATGTTCAGGAAATAAGGGAGCACCGACCCATGAACGAAGGTTTGATGACCACCGCCTACATCGGCGCCACCATCCTGTTCATCCTCAGCCTGGGTGGATTGAGCAACCCGGAGACCTCCCGGCGGGGCAACCTGTTCGGCATGATCGGCATGGCCATCGCGGTCCTTGCCACCCTGGTCGGTCCGCGCGTTACCGGGGGCTCCAATTTCGCCATCATCCTGAGCGGCATGGCCATCGGCGGTGCGGTGGGGGTATTCGCCGCCATTCGGGTCAAGATGACCCAAATGCCCGAGCTGGTCGCCCTCATGCACAGCCTGGTGGGCCTGGCGGCCTGCCTGGTGGGATTTGCCAACTATATCGACCCCTCCGCCTCCGCCCATTTCACCGGCGCGGAAAAGACCATCCATGAGGTCGAAATCTTTCTCGGCATCCTGATTGGCGCCATCACCTTCTCCGGTTCGGTGATCGCCTTCGGCAAGCTCTCGGGCAAGATCGGGGGCAAGCCAATGCTGCTGCCGGCCCGTCATTGGCTCAACCTGGGTCTGCTGGTCGCCGTCCTGATCGCCGGCAAGATGTTCCTGGACGCTGAAAACGCCCAGGCGGGGCTGGCCCCGCTGGCCATCATGTCGGTGCTCGCCCTGTTGTTCGGCGTCCACATGGTGATGGCCATTGGCGGTGCCGACATGCCCGTGGTGGTGTCCATGCTCAACAGTTATTCGGGATGGGCGGCGGCGGCCACCGGCTTTATGCTCTCCAACGACCTGCTGATCGTCGTCGGCGCGCTGGTGGGGTCCTCCGGTGCCATTCTGAGCTACATCATGTGCCGGGCAATGAACCGCAACTTCATCGCGGTGATCGCCGGCGGCTTTGGCACCGGCGGCAGTGCGACGCCAGCGGCGGGTGCGGCACCCCAAGGCGAGGTAAATCCCATCGGAGCGGAGGAGACCGCCGAGCTGCTGCGCACCGCCCGCAATATCATCATCGTCCCCGGTTACGGGATGGCGGTCGCCCAAGCCCAGCATACCGTCTACGAGATCACCAAGCTCCTGCGCGAGAAGGGGTTGAACGTCCGTTTCGGCATCCATCCGGTGGCGGGCCGCATGCCCGGTCACATGAACGTGTTATTGGCCGAGGCCAAGGTGCCTTATGACATCGTCATGGAGATGGACGAGCTCAACCAAGACTTCCCGCGGACGGACGTCTCGATCGTGATCGGCGCCAACGACATCGTCAATCCGTCCGCCCAGGAGGACCCCAACAGTCCGATCGCCGGGATGCCTGTACTTGAGGTATGGAAGGCCAAGACCTCCATCGTTATGAAACGCTCCATGGCATCGGGTTATGCCGGCGTGGACAATCCGCTCTTCTATAAGGAAAACAACCGAATGCTATTCGGCGATGCGAAGAAAATGCTGGACGAGGTGCTTAGCAACCTGCGTAAATGATTAACAGCGTGCTCGGCGGGCCCTGGCAAAATATCTCACGGCGCGATGGCGGCGGCGGGCGGGGCCATGCAATTCGGCGTAGACTTGGGTGACGGGACCAAGGTATTGGGTGGCGGCCTGGGCTAGCGGGTTTACTGACAGACGAGGCCATGTTCCATCCATGGTAACCGCGCTCGTTGGTTCATATTGAGGGCAGACTATGGGCGACAAAATGAAGGAAACGAAAAGCTACCCACCGGCGCGGACCATCAACGAGTGTATCGTCGAGATTGTCAGCGACTCGGGCGAGGGGGCACAGAAGGCTGGCCAGACCTTCGGTATCCTCAGTGCCCGCATGGGCAATGGGGTCTGGACCGTGGAGATCATCCCGGCGGAGATCCAACCGCCTGCCCGCTCCCCGGCCGGCGCGAGCGGTATCCGCATCCGTCTAGCCTCGAAATACGTCACCAACATGGGCGACGAGGCCGACTTGGTGGTTGCCTTCAATGAGCAGGTGCTCTATTCGCGCATCGCCAGTGGCGCCTACAAGCAGGGCGCGATCGTGCTGCTGGAGGACAAGTGGCGGGAGGACCCGGTGGAGGGGATCCGGGCGCAGTACGCCAGGGCGGTGGCGGAGTTCCGCGCCAACGGTCTGGTCGTCCATGAACTGCCCATCGAGCGAGCCTGTTTGGAAGTTACGTCCAATCCACAACGCGGCAAGAACATGTTCGTCTTGGGCATGCTTTGCCACATCTTCAGCCGCGACCTGGATATGGCTCGGGCCGAGATCGCCAACACCTTCCGCCGTAAGGGCGACAAGGTTATCGGCCTCAACCAACGATTGTTCGACGCCGGCTCGACATTTGCCCGGGACCGGATCGACATCTGCCACGCGATTCCACCCCAACCCGGGCACGGTGGGAGATACATCGTCACCAACGGCAACCAGGCCATCGGCCTGGGTGTCATGGCCGCGGGCATGGAACTGGTTGCCATGTATCCCATCACCCCCGCCACCTCCGCCTCCCATTACCTGGCGGAGTTTTTCCACAAGGTGGGGGGCTTTGTGCATCAGGCGGAGGACGAGATCGCCGCCATCGGCTTTGCCCTGGGCGCATCCTACGCCGGCAAGACCGCCTGTACCATCACCTCCGGTCCCGGGCTAGCACTGAAGACCGAGTACCTGGCCCTGGCGGTGATGGCGGAGATCCCCTTGGTGCTGGTCCTGGTGCAGCGAGGCGGTCCCTCGACCGGTCTGCCCACCAAGGTGGAGCAGGGGGATCTCCTGGCCGCCCTGTATGGCGAACCGGGGGATGCGCCCAAGGTGGTGATAGCCGCCGCTACCATCGAGGAATGCCTGCACTTCGTGATCATGGCGCGGCGACTGGCCGAGACCTTCCGTACCCCGGTGGTGCTGCTGACCGATGCCAATCTTGCCACCGGCGTGCAGCCCTATCCGCGGCCAGTGCCAAGCGCCGAATGGCTGGCGCCCCCGATCGATCAATCCGAGTGGGACGAGAGCATCCCGCCCTATGCCTGGGACGAGGTGACAGGGCTATCCTCGCGGCCGATCCCCGGCATGCGGGGTGGCGAGTATGTACTGACCGGCCTGGCCCACACCAAGCAGAGCAAGGTCGCCTACGACTCCGACTCCAACCAGCGCGGCTGCGAGATGCGCAGCCGCAAGCTGGCGGCCCTGGCCGGTACCCTGAAGCCGCCGATCGTCCACGGCGACGCCGAGGGCGATCTGTTGGTGGTGGGCTGGGGCTCCACCCTGGGTGCTATCGAGGAGGCGATAGACCGGGCGCGGGCGGATGGCCATAAGGTCTCCTCCCTGCATTTGCGCTTTCTCTCCCCCATGGAGCCGGGGCTGAAAGAGATCTTCCTCCGCTTCCGCAAGGTCATGACGGTGGAGATCAATTACAGTGACGACCCGACGGCACCGCTCATCACCCGGGAGACGCGGCGCTACGCCCAGCTCGCCTGGCTGTTGCGCGCCCACACCCTGATCGACGTGGACTGCTGGTCGGCGGTCTATGGGCACCCGCTGCAGCCCGGTATGATTTACCGGGTCCTGCTAAAGCACCTCGCGGCATTGGAGGGGAACAACTGATGTTTGGACTCAAGGCGGACTGGTCGCACGAGGTCTTCGAGCGCTATTTCACCATCGGCGATTATGCGGGCGGGGAGGCGCGCTGGTGTCCCGGCTGCGGCGACCACGGCATCCTCGCCGCGGTGCACAAGCTCCTGCGCGACGAACAGGTGGTGCCAGAGCTGACGGTGGCGGTGTCCGGTATCGGCTGCTCCAGCCGGCTGCCCCACTACATGGGCACCTTCGGCTTCCACAGTCTCCATGGACGTGCGCTGCCGGTGGCCTGCGGCATCAAGTCCCGTCGCCCGGAGCTGGACGTATGGGTCTCGACCGGCGACGGGGACTGCTTCTCCATCGGCACCGCCCACTGGATCCATGCCATCCGCTACAACATGGACATGACGGTGATGGTGTTCAACAACTCCATCTATGGTCTGACCAAGGCTCAGTCCTCGCCCACCAGCCCGCTGGGGATGAAGACCAACACCCACCCCCTCGGGGCCATCCTCGGCCCCTTAAATCCCTTGATCATCACGCTCGGCATCAGCAACGTTTCCTTCGTCGCTCAGGTCGTGGACTGGAGCCCGCCGCTAATCTACGAGGTGCTCAAGGCCGCCCATCGCCACCGCGGACTCGGTTTCGTGCGCATCATCCAGCGCTGCCCGGTGTTCGCGGATGCCCACGTCAAGGAGATGCTGGCGGACCCCGCGCGTGTCCTCCTGCTCAACCACGAGCGCGGCATCCCGATTGACAAGAGCGTGGCGCGCCAATTTCCCAACCATCGCGAGCATGATCCCGCGGACCTCGCCGCCGCCCGCGACATCGCCCAGGACCAGTCGCATATTCCGGTGGGACTGCTCTATCACAACCCCGACACCCCCTGCTACGAAGACCTGTCCAGCCGTGGCGGGGATATGACCCCGGCGCGGAAGCTGGCTGGTCTCAATGCGGCGCTGGATGCCTTCACCATTTGAGCCAACGATCTATCGACCAAAGGGGGCTTTGAAAGCATGACGACTGCACAGCAAGCCGGCGGCGGACGCAGGACCCAGCAGCGATTGGGCGAAGCGGCGCCGGCGCTTCCGATCCTTCCCGGCGCGGTGAAGGACGTCAAGACCACCCGCAAGCTGGTGTTCACGTTGCGCCATTTCCACCTGGGAGATCCCGTGGCCAAGGCGGAGCTGGAACCGGCGGGCGACGACTTCCTGCCGGCCCTGCTCGACCCCTTCCGCGACACCTCGCGGCTGCGCTACGAGTATCCCCTCTTCCTATATCCGCCAGATAGGCAGGACAGCCACCGGAAGGCAACCCACCTGGCCGGGCCCCTGTCCGGGTGGCTCCAACAGGCGGTGGCCGCCGTCGCGCCAGGGGAAGATAAGGCGCGGATTCTCAAGGACCACCTGCCTTGGTTGGAGCACTATCTGCGGCAGGCACTGGCCCCAACCGAGGGACCCGTGGTGGCCGCCGCTTGGCTCGCCGAGGCCGGCGAGGCCCTGCAAGGGCACCTGCACCTCGAAGCGGCCGCGCGCGAACGCCTGGCCGGAGATCTGCAAGGGCTGGTCACGCAGGCCCCGGAAGGGTCCATGCTCCTGGCCTACGGGCGCTACCCCGCGTTGCACCTGCTGGTACATTCCATCCACAGCCGGGTGATCCCGCGCCGGGCGCGCTTCCACGCCCTGATCGGCAATTGCGTCCGAGGCCTCAAAGAACTGCTCGAGGTGGAGTGGACCAAATCGGACGAGTCCATCGAGCCCGCGCGGGCGCGGGACAGCGTGGGACCCAGCGCTACCTTGTTCGACGCGGAGGCCCTGTCCGAGGTCATGGACCATGTGCGCGGCACCCATCAGATGCCCTCCGAGCGCCGGGCGCGCATCCAGCAGGCCCTGGCGGTGCTGGAGCGCTGGGGGGACGACCCAGTGCTGGTACGCTTCGTCCATGACGGCAGTCTCCCCTCCGAATGGGTGCAGGGGGACCCCTCCCTGGTCGACTTCGCGGACGTCGATCCCTGCGACCGTGCCACCCGGCTGTTCGACGAGCAGGCCGAACGGTTGGCGGCGGCGTTTTCCGCCGTGCGCATCGCCCAACTGGAGATCAACGGCATCTACGATCCCGCCATCCACGACCCCTGGTTCGCCAAGTTCAACTGGGAGGGTTTCTCCCAGGATGAGCTGCTGCTGGTGCCCTCGGTGATCGCGGTGGGGTCCGCGGACTGGCTGGCGGGCCATGGTCTGCACGCCTTCTCCCGCCTGCTGAGCTCCGGGCGACCGGTGCACATCCTGATCCGGGTGCAGCCCAGCAACAATCCTGGCACCCATCCCGAGGAGAGCCCCTTCGACCACTACCGCATCGAGCTCGGCTATCTGGGCATCGCCCACCGCCAGGCGGTGGTTACCCAATCCTCGCCCGCCCGTCACGAGCACCTGCTGGAGGGTTTCCTGTCGGCCCTGGATGCCACCCGCACCAGCCTGCACCTAATCAACACGGGTCTGAGGCCGCCATCCAGGAAGATCCCGTTGAATGCCTGGCTGGTGGCCGGCGCGGCCCTCGAGGGTCGCGCCCACCCCTTCTTCCATGTGAATCCGGAGGCCGGGGACTTCGCGGCGGCGCGCATGAATTTCGCCGGAAATCCCCAACCGGAGTTGGACTGGCCTATCCAACCGTTCCAATACACGGACGAGAACGGCAACCGCGTGGAGCAAGAGCTGGCCTTCACCTTCGCGGATTACGCCCTGCTGGTCGAACGCCTGAGCCATCACTTCCGTATCGTCCCGCCGGGGTGCGAGTCCGATGCCCTGGTGCCCATGCAGGACTACCTGGCCATGAAGCCGGACGACGCCTACCAACGCATGCCCTTTATCTGGGCGGTCGACGGCAACGCCCAACTACATCGGCTGCTGGTCTCCCGGGAGCTGGCGTTGGCCTGCCTGGACCGGCTCAATTTTTGGCATACCCTGCAGGAACTGGCGGGCGTGCGCAACCGCCATGTGGACATCGCGGTGGAGCGGACCCGCGACGAGGAACGCCGGCTGGCGGAGCAAGAGCGCGAGCGGGTACAGGCCGAGCACAAGGCGGAAGTGGAGCGGGTGCGCGACACGGCTGCCCGCGAGGCCATGGAACGGCTGTCCAATGTCATACTTGGCATGGACTTTACCTTGGGAGTACCTGGCGGTTTCGCTCCGCCGGCCTCGGCCCTAAGGCCGCGGGGCGAGCCCGCCGCCGCGCCAATGGCGGTAGCGCAGGCGCAGCCCCAGGCGACCGTTGCGCAGGAAGAGACCCTCTCCTTCGACGAGCCCTGGATCGATACCCCCCTGTGCACCAGTTGCAACGACTGCATGAAGGTGAACCCACTGTTGTTCCTATACAACGAGGATAAACAGGCCCGGCTCGGAGACGTCAACAAGGCCACTTACGCCCAACTCGTGAAGGCGGCGGAGCTCTGTCCAGCAAAGTGCATCCATCCCGGCAAGCCCTGGAATCCCAACGAGTCGGGACTGGCCGAGTTGATCGAGCGTGCCGCGCCGTTCAATCGATGAGCGGATTCATCGTAGCACCGGCGATCATGACCGGGATTGGTCTGGTCTTCGCCGTCATTCTGACGATCGCCTACCGCTTTCTGCGCGTTCAGGAAGACCCGCGCATCGAGCAGACCGAAGAGCTGCTACCTGGATCCAATTGCGGGGCCTGCGGCCAGGCCGGTTGTCACGCCTTTGCCGAGCAGCTCGTGCTGGGTATCGTTCAGCCCAGTCAATGTACCGTCTCCAGCGCGGAGGCGGTGGAGGCGGTGGCGGAACTGTTGAATGTGGACCCCGGCCAGCACGAACGGCTGGTGGCGCGGCTGCACTGCGCGGGGGGCAAGGCCCAGGCTTATCAGATCGCCGAATATTGGGGATTCGATAGTTGCCGTGCCGCCTCCGTGGTCTCCGGGGGCGGGAAAGGCTGTTCCTGGGGCTGCCTCGGTCTAGGGGACTGTCGTACGGCTTGCACCTTCGAGGCGATCCAGATGAACCGCAACGGACTGCCGGTGGTGGCGATCGACAAGTGCACGGCCTGCGGCGATTGCGTGGAGGCCTGCCCGCGGAACCTGTTCGAGTTGGTTCCCCTCAAGCACAAACTGTTCGTCCAATGCAGCGCGCCGCTCAGTGGCGATGCCGCCTTGGCGCTGTGCACGGCAGCCTGCGATGCCTGTGGTCGGTGCGCGGCCGATGCGGCACCCGGCCTGGTGCGTATGGCCGATAACCTGCCGATTGTCGATTACTCGGCTGGCGGCCCGGCAAGGCCGGAAGCGACCTATCGCTGCCCCACCGGAGCCATTCAATGGCTGGGAGGGGCCCAGTTCGCCGATGGCGAAATGACCAACGTTCACAGCGAGACCCGATATGCCCAGCTTCGCTAATTCGGCATTGAGATTGTTGAGCCGAGTCTTGGGCGCCCCGTCCCGGATCGAGGGTCCCTATGCCGGGGAGGCAACGGCCCTGGACGGCAACACTGCCGTCGCCGTCACCGAGACGATCCTCGGCGAGGCCGCCGGCCTGGGCGCATCCTTCCCGGCGGATACCGCGGTACTGGCTTGGCGCGCCGAGCAACGGCGACTCGGCATGAATCCGATGGGTAAGGCCCTTGCCGGGTATATGGCCGAGGGCCCCAGGGGGGGGCTGGCGGCCGCCATCGGCCTGTCGATGGCCGGGACCCGCGCCACGGCCTTCCTGTCGGGACCAGACTTGGCGGGCGCCCTGGATCTGCTGGCCAGCGCCGCCGGGCAGCGTCTGCCCCTGGTGGTGCACCTAGTTAGCCGCGCCCAAGGCGGATCGGGCGCCCCGGTAGGCAGTGGCCACGAGGCCTATCACCAGACGGCGGACAGCGGCTGTTTTCTGCTGTTCGCGGCGAATGTCCAGGAGGCCGTGGACTTCACCCTGATTGCCCGCCGGGTGGCGGAGCAGACCCTGATCCCGGGCCTCGTGGCCATGGACGGCGAGCAGACGGCGCTCGCGATGCAGGACGTCCGGCTGCCGCCCCGGGGTCTGGTGGCGGATTTCCTCGGCGCGCCCGACGACCTCATCGCCCCCCCCACACCCGCGCAGGCCCTACTGTTCGGCGAGGAGCGCCGCCGCGTGCCTCGCCGCCACGACCTGGACCGGCCGGTCATGCAGGGCGCGCTGCAATCCGTCGCCATCTGGGGCCTCGGCAAGGCTGCGGGCCAGGCCTATTTCGATGCACACCTGGCCGCCGCACTGGACGAATCCCTCAGCCACTTTGCCAAGCAGACGGGGCGCGCCCACCCATGTGTCTCCGCCTATCGGATGGAAGATGCCGCGCTGGTGCTAGTGGCCCAAGGGGCGGCGATCGAGACCGCCGAGGCGACGGCCGACCAGGTCCGATCGGCCCATAAGATCCGGGTCGGGGTGCTCGGGGTGCGTTCCCTGCGGCCGTTTCCGGGTGCCCAAATCCTGGCCCATCTGGGCAGGGCGCGCAGGGTCTGCGTACTGGAACGTCTGGATACCCCCTTGGCCGGCGAGCCCCCCTTACTGCGGGAGCTGCGCGCCGCCCTTGGGCGTGCCTTGGAGAACGGTCGTTTCGCGCCGGACAGCCACCCCGGTTATCCGGCCGTCCGCGAAGCGGACGTTCCCCACCTGGTCTCGGTGGTTTATGGCCTGGGCGGTCTGCCGCTGCATGCCGCGGACTTGGTGGGTCTCTGTACCCAAGCCGATGGCCTTCGACGTAACTCCATCTATCTGGGACTAACCTTCGCCCCGCCCAAGAGCGCCTACCCCAAACGCCAGGTCCTGCTCGACCAGTTGCGCCGCGGTTATCCGGATATCGCCGATCTGGGCCTGCTGGGCCGCGGGGAGCCACCCGACCTGCGGCCCGCGGGTGCCTGCACGCTCGCCATTCA
>JBATOB010000486.1:0-4845 GCA_049290655.1 Chromatiaceae bacterium
GTGCGTCATCGAGGTTGTTCGGGTCTTCGCCGTCGAGCGGTGCGGGCCAGTTCCATGTTCGGCTTCTCCTTTCTCACCGTCATCTTCGCCGACGCGGTCGATGTCTATTTTGCCCGCACCCGGGTCCTGGAACGGCTCAATTCCCTGGACGACCTGCTGCCCCAGGGCGTGACGGCGCGGCTCGGACCCGATGCCACCGGGCTCGGCTGGGTCTATCAGTACTACCTCAAGGACGACTCCGGCAGCCAGGACCTGGGCTCGCTGCGCACCCTCCAGGATACCTATGTCCGCTATCAGCTCGCCGCCGTGCCGGGGGTGGCCGAGGTCGCCAGCATGGGCGGCTTTGTGCGTCAGTATCAGATCGAGGTCTCGTCCCTGAGGCTGAAGCAATACGGCGCCACCTTGGGCGAGGTCATGGACGCCGTGGCCGCGAGCAACCTCAACGTCGGCGGCAAGACCATCGAGGAGAATGGCGCCGAGTTCGTGGTGCGCGGGGTGGGCCTGGTGCGGGATATCGCCGACCTGGAGCAGATCCCGGTGCTGCCCCGCAACGGCACGCCCCTCTATCTGCGCGATGTCGCCACCCTCCAGGTCGGGGGCGATTTCCGCCGCGGGGCACTCGATGTCGATGGGCGGGAGGTAGTGGGCGGCATCGTGGTGATGCGCTACGGCGAGAATGCCTACCAGGTCATTCAGGACGTCAAGGCCCGGCTTGCCACCTTGGCCCCCGGCCTGCCCCCGGGCGTCAGCCTGGTCGCCTTTTACGACCGCAGCGACCTGATCGGGCGCGCCATCGCCACCCTGAAGGAGGCCCTGACCGAGGAAATCCTCCTCGTCATCCTGATGCACATCCTCTTTCTCTTCCATTTCCGCAGCATCCTGATCGTCACCCTGCCGCTGCCAGCCTCCATCCTGATCGCCTTCATCCTGATGGATCAATTCGGCATAGCCGCCAACATCATGTCCCTGACGGGCATCGCCATCTCCATCGGGGTCCTGGTCGATGCGGGCATCGTCATGACCGAGAACGTGATCCGCCACTGCGAGCGCGCCGAGGCGGCCTTGCGGCGGCGGCTCACCCCCGCAGAGGTCTTTGCCCAGACCCTGACGGCCGCCACCCAGGTGGGCCGGCCCCTGGTCTTCTCCATGCTGATCATCATCCTGGCCTTCGTGCCGGTCTTCCTGCTGACCGGCCAGGAGGGCAAGCTCTTTCACCCCCTCGCCTACACCAAGACCTTCGCCCTGATCGGTGCCACCCTGCTGGCGGTGACGGCGGTGCCGGTCTTCTGCACCCTGCTGGTGCGGGGCCCGCTCCAGCCGGAGGACCAGAACTGGCTGATGAAGGGGCTGCTGTGGCTCTATGACCCCCTGCTCGACTGGGCCCTCGGCCACGGCAAAACCGTGCTGGGGCTCGCGGCCAGCCTGCTCGCCGTCTGCCTGGTTATCGCCCTGGGCCTGCCGGGGGCGGTCAACGATCGGCTGCCGGAGTCCGTCGCGCGTCATACCCAGGGGTTCGGCAGCGAGTTCATGCCTACCCTGGAGGAGGGCTCCCTGCTCTTCATGCCGGTCCTGCTCCCCGCCACCGCCCTGACCGAGGTCAAGCGCATCATGGCCTGGCAGGACCAGGTGATCCGCGCCCATCCGGCCGTCGTCTCGGCGGCGGGCAAGCTGGGGCGCGCCACTACCGCCACCGACCCGGCTCCGGTGGAGATGATCGAGACCACCATCCTGCTCAAGCCCCGCGACCAGTGGCCGCCCGGGACCACCAAGGCCTCCATCATTGCCGACCTCTCGGCGGAGCTGATGAATCTGCCCGGCTATGTGCCCGGCTTTCTCCAGCCGATCGAGAACCGCATCCTCATGACCAGCACCGGCATTCGCGCCCAGGTCGGGGTCAAGCTCTTTGGCGATGACCTGGATGCCCTCCAGCACAAGGCCTTTGAGGTCGAGCGGGTGATCAATGGGGTGCGGGGGGCGGTGGGGGTGGCGCCCTCCCGAGTCCAGGGCAAGCCTTATCTGGAGATCGCCGTGCGCCGCGACCAGCTCGGCCGCTATGGGCTCAGCGTCCAGGAGGTGTTCCGTCAGGTGGAGGCCGGGATCGGCGGGGCGACCGTCGGCACCACCCTCAAGGGCCGCGAGCGCTGGCCGCTGCAGGTGCGTCTGGAGCAGGGCGAGCGCGGCGACATCGACAAGCTGGGCGAGATCCTGGTGACCACCCCCTCCGGGGCCACCGTCCAGTTGCGCCAGGTGGCGGACATCAACCGCGTGGTCGGCCCCAACGAGATCCAGAGCGAGAACGGCCGGTTGCGGGTCTTCGTCCAGGCCAATGTCCGTGATCGCGACCTGGGAACCTTCGTCGAGGACATCAAGGAGCGCATCGCCAACCAGGTCACCCTGGCGCCGGGCATGACCATCGAATACTCGGGCCAATACGAGCATCAGTTGCGGGCCCGTCAGACCCTGCTCTATGTCTTCCCCATCGTCATCCTCATCATCTTCGCCACCCTGGTCATGACCTTCCGCTCGGTGGGGGAGGCGGCCCATGTCCTGCTGGCGGTGCCTTTTGCCCTCACCGGCGGCGTCCTGCTCCAGGCCTGGATGGGCTTTAACTTCAGCGTTGCCGTCTGGGTCGGCTATATCGCCCTGTTCGGCACCGCCATCCAGACCGGCGTCATCATGGTCACCTATCTGGAGGAATCGGTTCAGGCGGCGCGCCACCGCCTGGGCCGGACCCTCACTCGCGAGGAGTTGACCCAGGCCGTCAAGGCGGGCGCCCGCCTGCGCCTGCGCCCCAAGGTCATGACGGTCGCCACCACCATCGCGTCGCTCACCCCCATCTTCTGGCTCCAGCGCACGGGCGTGGAGATCATGCAGCCCCTCGCCGCCCCCGTCGTCGGCGGCATGATCTCCAGCCTGGTGCATATCCTCATCGTCACGCCCGTGATCTTTCTATGGTTACGGGAGCGAGGGGGACCAAAACCCGCTTAACCCCTGCCTCCTGATCTCCGGCACAAAGGCCGGCCTGGCGCCGAGGCCAACCGCAAGGGCCAGGACCCTTACGAGACGAACGACAGGCTGGCAGCCACCGGCAAGGGTGGGGTCAGGCCAACGACTAATGGGCCATGGGTGGGGCCATCGCCCGGACCGGGGCCACGATGTGCTCCTTGCCGCCCTTGTCGAAGATGAGATTCATGTGCACCTCCTGGCCCGGCTCCAGCTTCTCCTTGAGGCCGATCAGCATGACGTGGAGCCCGCCCGGCTTGAGGGTCACCGTCTGGCCGGCGGGGATATCGATTTTGTCGATCTTGCGCATCTTCATCATCCCGTCCTCATGGACATGGGTATGCAGTTCCACCACCCTGGCGGAGGGGGTTTCGGCGGCCACCAGGGCCCGGTTTTTCTTGGAGTTGTTCACCAGGGTCATGAAGACCGCGCTGTTGGGCTGGCCCGAGGGCACAGCCAGGGCGTAGGGATCGCTCACGCTAATATCGCCAGCCTGGGCGCTAAGGGTGGCGGTAGCCAGGAGGGCGGCGGCGAGGAGGGACGAGGTACGTATCATAGGGTTTGATCTCCGTGGGTTGAGGGGAGGGTTGATTTACCGCGAGGCCAGCAGGCCGCGGTTGAAACTCAGGATTGCGGTGGCTGGCGTCGCGTGGGGAAAGGTCTGGACCCAGCGACCCTCGGGGTCCACCCTGTAGCCTAGGGATGAGTCACCCTGATCGACCCGGCGAAAGACGATGCCATATCGTTGAGCAGCCTTAGCCACCTGATCGGGGGTACCGGTCACGCCCAGGATATTGGGGTGAAAATGAGTGGCATACAAGGCGAGGCGCTGGCGATCATGGCGGGATGGGGGGCAAATATCCGGGCACAGTGGGTGCAGGCCTCCCCTTGCAAGCCCGAAGAGACCCCCCCTTGTTCAAGGCTTGAGCCCGCGGATGCTGACCTCTTGCCTGGACTACAGGGAAGAGAGCCAAAAAAAAACTGCCCAACATGAGTAGGTTGGGCAGTGGTAATGGGTGGAGGGTTAACCCGAAGTCGGGTGGGCACAAACCAGGTGCCCACCCTATCGGACTATCCGATCCGATCGTAGGGAGCAATAGGCGTGAGCCGTATTGCACCGAAAGGCCTTCACAGGCGGCGCAATACGCTGCGCTATTGCGCTCTACGCGGGCTATCCCTTGCGGTGGGCTGAGGGTTGACTGGCGGCAGGAAAAAAAACAACGCCTGAGCGTGGTATTTAATTTCGGGGTAGTGCCCCAATCGGTAGGATGGTAGTTAGCTGAAGCCCTTTTTTATCATCCTGTTAGGCAAGATACGTCCTACGCTTTGGGGCACTACCGCCACACGTTCCTTAGGCAGCAAACGTGGTCGGTCCCCGATTTCTCTCAAGCGGATCGTCTAGTGCACGCAGGTCACGAATCCTTGGTACGTGAGAATAGTGGTGTTGGTAGCATTGTTGGCGGCGAAGTACCAACTGTCTCCCGCCGGCTGCCCGTCGCTTGGCGGATTCCACGGCTGGTTCGCCCACAGTCTCAAGTCATCGTAGTTACCGCCCGCCATCGAGACGCTCCCAGCGATCGCTCGGTCGCCAGAGTTGCACGAGACGACGGCACTGATGTTGTCACCAGTGTCACCTCTGGTGATCGTCACCACCCTGTAGTAGATGTTCGCGATCCCGGTGGCACCTGTCGGACCTGTGGCACCTGTCGGACCCTGAGGACCTGCGGTGCCGTCAGTACCCGCCGGACCTGTCGGACCTGTCGGACCTGTCGGACCTGTCAGACCTGTCAGACCTGTCAGACCTGTCAGACCTGTCAGACCTGTCAGACCTGTCAGACCTGT
>JBATOB010000487.1:0-4351 GCA_049290655.1 Chromatiaceae bacterium
GACCACGTAACGCGCCAGGTGCCCCTCGGGCAGCCACTCCTGCACTGAAGGGGGCAACAAAAAGTCGATGTCGCGGTCAATCAGGTGGAACTTGCTCATCGTCGCTGGCCCTCAGAGTTGGCCCAGCCATGTTACCGGACCTACGGCGTCAGGTCAGCGGCTAAGTCCGACAGGCTGCTAGCCGAGCCGTTCCAAGGCCAATGCGACCCCTTGGCCGCCGCCGATGCACAGCGTGACGATGCCGCGGGTCAGACCGTCGCGCTGCATCGAGTGCAAGAGCCGGGTGGTCAGCACCGCGCCGGTGGCCCCGATCGGGTGTCCGTGTGCGATGGCGCCGCCCTCGACGTTGACCCTGTCCTCGGCGAATCCCAGCTCGCGCAGGCATGCCAGGGCGATCACCGCGAAGCCCTCGTTGATCCCGACGCGCTCCACATCGGCGATCGTCCATCCGGCGCGCGCCAGCGCTTGCTTAACCGCCGGCACCGGGCCGATGCCGAAGTCTCCCGGCTCGACACCCGCGGTCCCCCAAGCGACCAGTCGCGCCATCGGCGTCAGCCCGCAGGATTCGGCCCAGCCGCGCTCGGCCACAAGCATGGCCGCTGCCGCGGAGTTCAATCCCGGTGAGTTGCCGGCAGTGATGGTCCCGTCCTTGCGGAAGGCGGGGCGCAGCTTGGCAAGGCTTTCGACGCTGGTCTCGGGGCGGTTGTGCTCGTCCCTGGTGAAGGGCGTCGTCCCTTTGCGGCCCGGGAGCTCGACGACGGCGATCTCGTCGTCGAATAAGCCGGCCGCCTGAGCCGCGCTGAAACGCAGCTGGGAGCGCGCCGCCCAGCGATCTTGATCTTCCCGCGACAGCGCGTAGCGGGTGACCAGTTCTTCGGTATGCCAACCGGCATGCTCGCCGCTGAAGGCGTCGTTCAGCCCATCGAAGAGCATGCTGTCGAGCAGGCTGACCGGACCCATCCGCGCCCCCCACCGACCCTCCGGCAGAAGGTACGGTGCGCGATCCATGTTCTCCATGCCGCCGGCGATGACGCAGTCAAGCACCCCTGCGCGGATCTCGGCCGCCGCGCTGGCGATGGCCTGGGCCCCCGAGCCGCACACCCGGTTCAGCGTGAGTGCCAGCACCTCCACCGGAAGCCCTCCGCCGATGGCGGCTTGCCGCGCCGGATTCATCTTGACGCCGGCTTGGATCACGTTGCCCATCAGAACCGAACCTCCTGAACCTGATCGGCGGGCAGGCCCGATCGGCGCAGCACCTCGCGAATCACTGTGGCTCCAAGGGTCGGAGCCGGTAGATCCTTGAGGCTGCCGTTGTAGGTCCCGATCGCGGTGCGGACCGGATTGCAGAGGACGACTTCAGGAACGGTCATGGCGGTTTTGCTCCCGGAGTGGTTGAAGCCGCCGAGCGCCGCCGGCGGGCGAGGGGTGCGCGGGCATTCGACTGGCCGAAGGCGTCGGAGCTGACGGCCCGCAATACGTCCGGCGGCCGCTCGATCGATCCCCGACGGCAGTCCGATCGAGGGGCTGCAGAGACGGCCGGAGGCGACCCCTGCCTTCCGTCATAACCGCCGCGGTGCCGAGCAAGGGTGGTCTTGAGACCGACATCAACCCCGACGCGGAAACGATCGGCAGCCGTTGGTTATTCGACGACCTCGGCGGCGAAGTCTACATCCACTGGCCGAAGGAAGCCTCCCAGGCTTGGCCATGCAGAATTCATGGGAATGTCCCGGTGATCGGATCGATCGCCGCATCGAGACCGACGGCGACCTTCTCGTCATTCGGATCCCGGAGGATGACCCATGGTCGGGCGACCGATGCAACTCAAAGGGGAGCCGCCGATCCCGTGATCGGTGATGTGATGTGACTGGAGCCCGTCAAGCCTCGCTCGTGCCATCAGATCCAAGACGTGCATGCTTTACACAGCGGAATGTCTTCGAACCGCTTCTGTAGGTGGAGTCTGCGGAGGTCGTTCAGCTTATCCCCGTGCCAGATCTCCCGAATCGTATCCCCAGCCTCGATATTGCCGACGGTCAGCTCGCCATCGATATCGCGGCAACACGCCGACACCGTTCCATCTGCGCGCACGGCCAAATGTCGCCACAGCATGCGGCAGGGAAGCCTTCCCTCGCGCGAGCGATGATTGACCCCTTCGACACTGCGATCCTCGACCTTGCCCACCCAGTCCTGGAAAGCCTGGACCTGTATCAGATCGCCGGGGCATAGCAGTGCATTCCAATGGTCGATGAAATCCTGAACTTCGGCGTCGGTTTCCTTCATGCGTATGATCCTCAGGCACAGCCGGGGCAGCTCCTTGTCCCCCCGGATCCGGATCAGTCGCCTGACGTTTGCTTCGACCTTTTCAAGCGAGCCGCCGACGCGGATCTTTGCGTAAGTCTCCGGCGTCGTACCGTCAATGGAAATCACGAGCGCATCAAGCCCCATCTTCACCAGTCTTGCAGCATTTTCTTCGGTCAGCACCGTGCCGTTCGTTATCATGGCAGTCGGCCCGATCCCTTGCTCCTTGGCGTGCTCCAGGAGATCAGCCCAGCCTGCGTGCAGCATGACTTCTCCATATCCGCCGGGTCCGAACAGAAACCCCTTCTCACCCTTGACCTGCTCCACGACCTTCCGAAAGGTTTCGGTGGTGATGAAGCGCTTCGGCCGGGTACTCGTGGGGACGGGGCAGATCACACATTTCAGGTTGCACCAGGCCGCAATCTCGACGGCAAGCTCAAGAGGAAAATCCACGGATGCCCAACTGCTCGGATCCTGTGAAGAGAGAATCTCCTCGCGTCGTGCTCGCAAGCTCTGGTTTTCACTGTCCCTGAAAATCAACGCATAAGGGTCGGTCGTGGTCTTGATCGGGGAGTCCGGCTGCTTTTCGAAATAACCGTACATGGTTGATTTGCCCTGAATGAATTTGACCCGGATCGAGGATCACGAGCGAAACCGGGACGACCTCGGTTCCCTGCGATCATCGGTCCATGTGACGGATAGGAAATCCAACCCGCCCTGAGCGTCCAGGTTGGCCCCTGAGCGTCCAGGTTGGCCCGAGACGGGATGCTAGCGCGGACGGGATGCACCGTCAACACGCCGCAGTGGGGCTGGCGGACGTCGCGAGCGGTGCAGGCGCGGCCGTTCCTGGTTGCTGGGGCGAGGATCTGCGGGGCAGCGAGCCGCCGGAAGACGAGGGCGGCTGCACCGTCTCCTACGGCAGAGGGACGACGGCTACCAGGCAACGCGCTGGTCAAACTCGAAGTCGGGCTCGGGCTGGCTGAAGACGTCCCAGTGCGGCAGCGGCTCGGGAGCATCGTCCCAACCGGGTGGTCCGCGGGCGGGGGCGATTGGCGGCGGGCGTGATGGCTCACCGATGTGGGTGAGGATCCGCTCGACGGGCGCGGCCTCGGTGATAAAGGCGACGATGCGCATGTCCGCGCCGCAGCAGGGGCAGGTGAGCGGGAGGGACCCGAACAGCCGCGCCAGCAGCACGGCCCAGAGATAGCGCGCCGGGGAGCGAGCGTTCGGGGCTGCGGCGGCAGGGGGTGCGGCGACCTCGGCGGAGGCGATCGGGTCGTTAGCCGCATCAAGCCCATACGCGGTGGCAGCCGCACGCAGGGGCGAGTTGGGGGCGAGCACGCCATGGTAGCGATGGCGATGCAACCTCGGGGGCGGGATCAGCGCCGCGAGATGGTCGATCAGCTCCAGTGGGGTGAGCGTCAGCGCCGTGGTGCCATCGCGCTGAGGCTTGGGCAACCGGTAGACCAGGTGTTCGGCGTCGAGCAGCTTGAGACGCTCGAGCGCGAACGGCGGGCGGGCACAGTAGCGCAGCAGCCGCTCCAGTCCGGCGCGATCGTGCGCGGCGACGCGCACCGCGGCATCCAGGGAGAACCGCTGTTGTCCCAGGCAAGCATCTCGCGGACATCCCCCGGCTCGATCAAGCCGCTGCGGGCGAACCAGCGCAGCACCCGCACGCGTACCTGCTCGGCGATGGCGGCGAGGGCCCCTGGTGTCGGTTCAGCGGCGGGGCGAAAGCGCACGAATTCCGGGACATCACCGGCATCCTTGGCCGGCTCGAACACCCCGTCGATGACGCTGTTGGCGTCGATCTCTTCCACCGTCCCCAGCGCCGCCGCTTGCGCCTTAACCACCGGGGGTGCGGGTTCGCGCAAATACCACCAGGCCCCCAGGCCAGCGACGACCAGGCCGGTCAGCACCCAAGTGCGGGCAGAAAGCGGCATAGTGGAGATCCCCGTGAAGCGTCAGGTGTGATTGTATAACCAGCGCTGGTCGCGCTTCGGCATCTAGCTGGAGGGCCGGGTGGCGGCGGGCGGGGGTGTCGACAGCAGGGATG
>JBATOB010000488.1:0-3856 GCA_049290655.1 Chromatiaceae bacterium
GGATTTGAACCTACGACCTTCGGGTTATGAGCCCGACGAGCTGCCTGACTGCTCCACCCCGCATCTGAAGGTGGTAATAATACCGGGCTTAGTCTCCGAACGCAAACCGCATTTCGGCCCCAGGGAGTAAGGGCGGAGCGCGAATCCGAAGCAACGATCGGGGGTGAACAGATGCCCGTGACGGCGGCCTGTGCGAGAATCCCGCGCTTAGCAGTCAGCCGCGGTCCGCCCTTGTGATGTCCTCCGAAGTCTATGCCTCCCCCCTCCAGCCGCCCTTACCCCTTAATCCAGGGGAGCGCCACCAGTGGGGACGTCTCTACGGCTCCAGCCTGGCCCTAGCCATTGCCCGCGCGGCGGGGCAGGGAGAGCGGCTGATCCTGGCCTTGACGCCGGACGTGCGGGGGGTAGCGCGACTGACGGCGGAGTTGGGCTTCTTTCTCGACGACCCCGAGACGCCGGTGCTGGGCTTTCCTGACTGGGAGACCCTGCCCTACGACGTCTTTTCACCCCTACCGGAGCTGATCTCGGAACGGCTGCTGACCCTGCACCGGCTCCCTGGCTTGAAGCACGGGGTGCTGGTGGCGCCGGTAGCTACCCTGCTGCAGCGGCTGGCGCCCCGGCATTATCTGGACGGCCATTCCCTGGTGCTGGCCCGGGGCGACCGGCTGGACCTGGACCTGACCCGGCTCCGACTGGACCAGGCGGGCTACCAGTGCGTCTCCCAGGTCATCGCCCACGGTGAATATGCCGTCCGCGGCTCCTTGCTGGACGTCTTTCCCATGGGCAACCAGGAGCCCTTCCGCATCGACCTGTTCGACGCGGAGGTGGAGAGCATCCGCACCTTCGATCCGGACAGCCAGCGGTCCAGGGACAAGGTGGATGCCATCCGCCTGCTGCCGGCCCGGGAGTTTCCCCTGAGCGAGGAGGCGATCACGGGCTTTCGCCAACGCTATCGGGCCCAGTTCGAGGGCAACCCCCAGGCCAGCCTCATCTATCGCGAGGTCTCCGACGGTCATGCGCCGGGGGGGCTGGAATACTATCTCCCGCTCTTTTTCACGAAGACGGCGACCCTGTTCGATTATCTGCCGGATCAGGTCCTGCTGATCGAGACCGAGGGCTGCCGCGAGGCGGCGGCGGTGTTTCTCGACGCCGTGGAGCGGCGTTACGAGCAGCGCCGTCATGACATCGAGCGGCCCCTGCTGCCACCATGCAACCTCTTTATGACGGCGGATGAACTGGCCCATCGCCTGAATGGCCTGACGGGGGTGCTCTGCCAGTCCACCGAGGTCCCGGAGCGGCGCAAGGGGTTCTCCCGGCTGACCCACTTTGCGACGGCCACCCTGCCCCCCCTGGCGATCCAGGTCCGCGCCACCGAGCCGGCGGCGCAACTCAAGGGCTTCCTCGCCGCGCCCCGGCGGCGCACCCTCCTGGTCGCCGAGAGCACCGGGCGGCGGGAGATGCTGGCGGACAGCCTGAGGGGTCTGGGACTCAGCCCCACCCCGGTCGAGGGCTGGACCAGCTTTCTGAAAGGCAAGGTCAGCCTGGGCTTGACGGTGGCCCCACTGGAACAGGGGCTCTGGCTGGTGGAGGAAGACCTGGCCCTGGTCACCGAGACCCAGCTCTATGGCGAGAAGGTGCGCCAGGAGCGCCGCCAGCGGGCCCGCGCCCGGGACGGCGACGCCGTGGTGCGCAACCTCACCGAGTTGCACGAGGGCGCCCCCGTGGTCCACGAGGATCATGGCGTGGGCCGCTACCTGGGGTTGCAAACCCTGAACGTAGGCGGCATGACCACGGAATTCCTGACCCTGGAATACGCCCGGGGGGACAAGCTCTATGTCCCCGTCTCCTCCCTGCATCTCATCTCCCGCTACACCGGCGCCTCCCCCGAAAACGCCCCCCTGCACCGGCTGGGTGGGGATCAGTGGGACCGGGTCAAGCGCAAGGCCGCCGAGAAGGCCCACGACGTAGCGGCGGAGTTGCTGGACATCTATGCCCGCCGCGCCGCCCGGATCGGCGTCGCCTTCCCCGCCCCCGGGGAGGACTATGCCGCCTTCGCCGCCGCCTTCGAATTCGAGGAGACCCCGGACCAGGAGCGGGCCATCACGGCCATCCTCGACAACATGGCCGAGCCCCAGCCCATGGATCGGGTGGTATGCGGCGATGTCGGCTTCGGCAAGACCGAGGTGGCCATGCGCGCGGCCTTCATGGCGGTAAGCGGCGGCCGCCAGGTGGCGGTGCTGGTGCCCACCACCCTCCTCGCCCAGCAGCACTATCAGAACTTCTCCGACCGCTTCGCCGACTGGCCGGTCAAGGTGGAGAACCTGTCGCGCTTCCGCACCGCCAAGGAGTCGAAGGAGGTCCTGGAGGGCCTGGCCAATGGCAAGGTGGACATCCTGGTAGGCACCCACAAGCTGCTACAGAAGTCGGTACGCTTCAAAAACCTGGGCCTGGTCGTGGTCGATGAGGAGCACCGCTTTGGGGTGCGCGACAAGGAGGCCCTCAAGGCCCTGCGGGCCGAGGTGGACATCCTCACCCTCACCGCCACCCCCATTCCCCGCACCCTCAACATGGCCATGTCCGGCCTGCGCGACCTGTCCATCATCGCCACCCCGCCGGTGGCCCGGCACCCCATCAAGACCTTCGTCACCCCCTGGAACGACGCCCTCATCCAGGAGGCGGTGCTGCGGGAGATCAAGCGCGGCGGCCAGGTCTACTTCCTCCACAACGAGGTCGAGACCATCGAGAACATGGCCCAGAAGCTGGAGGCCCTGGTACCGGAGGCGCGGGTGCGGGTCGCCCACGGCCAGATGCGCGAACGGGATCTCGAAAGGGTGATGCGGGACTTCTACCACCAGCGCTTCAATCTGCTGGTATGCACCACCATCATCGAGAGCGGCATCGACATCCCCAGCGCCAACACTATCCTGATGAACCGCGCCGATAAGCTGGGCCTGGCCCAGCTTCACCAGTTGCGCGGCCGGGTCGGGCGCTCCCATCACCGCGCCTACGCCTATCTCATCACGCCCCCGGCGGGGCTGATGACGGCGGACGCCAAGAAGCGCCTGGAGGCCATCGAATCCCTGGAAGAGCTGGGGGCCGGCTTCACCCTGGCGACCCATGACCTGGAGATCCGCGGTGCCGGCGAGCTGCTGGGCGACGAACAGAGCGGCCAGATTCACGAGATCGGCTTCAGCCTCTACATGGACCTGCTGGAGCGGGCCGTCGATGCCCTCAAGGCCGGCCGGGTGCTGGAACTGGACCGGCCCCTGGATCACGGCGCCGAGATCGACCTGGGCCTGCCCGCCCTCCTGCCCGCCGATTATCTGCCGGACGTCCATGGGCGCCTGGTCATGTACAAACGCATCGCCAGCGCCGCCGACGCCGTGGAACTGCGGGAACTCCAGGTGGAGATGATCGACCGCTTCGGCCTGTTGCCAGAGCCGGCGCGCAACCTGTTCGCCATCACCGAATTGAAATTGGCGGTACAGCCATTGGGGATCCGCAAGATCGAGGCGGGGCCTGCGGGGGGGCGGATCATCTTCGGGACCGATACCACGCTGGACCCTGGCCGGCTGATCCAGCTCATCCAGAGCAAACCGAAGGAATACAAGCTCGATGGCGGGAATAAATTGCGCTTCTTCCGGGATCTGACCGATCCGGCCCAGCGCATCAAGCAGGTGGGACTGGTGGTGGAGCGGTTGGTGGGGTAGGCGACCGGGGTCGAGGCTTCAGCCGGTCGACATCCGACCAGAGACCGACCTCGATCTGACGGGGTGCCTGACGATCCCGGCGATCCCTTCAAGCCATCCTCTGAGGTGTACTTATCAATGGCGGACACTTCCGCTTGAGTCAGGTC
>JBATOB010000489.1:0-3866 GCA_049290655.1 Chromatiaceae bacterium
CCCCTACTCGGCCGCCTTGGTGGCCGCCCAGAGACGCTCCATTTCCGCCCTGACCTCGATACCTGGTGCACGGCCCTGGTCTCGCAGGGCCTGCTCGATATAACGAAAGCGGTTTTCGAAGCGATGATTGGCTGCGCGCAGGGCCTGCTCGGCATCCACGCCGAGATGGCGGGCCAGGTTGACGGCGACGAAGAGCAGATCACCCACCTCGTGGACACGAGCCTGATGGCTGGCGCCCTCGGCCAGGGTCTCGGCGCACTCCGCCACCTCTTCCCTCACCTTGTCGAGTACTGCCGTCGCCCGATCCCAGTCAAAACCGCCGCGCGCCGCGCGCCGCTGTAGCTTTTCCGCCCGAACCAGGGCCGGCAAGGCCTGGGCCACGCCATCAAGCAGACCCGATGGAGCCTCCGCCGGTTTTTGTGCCCGTTCGCCAGCCTTGATCCTTTCCCAATGGGCATTCACCGCCGCCGCATCCCCGAGTTCCAGTTCAGCAAAGACATGAGGATGGCGCCGGATCATCTTGGCGCAGATGGTATCTACTATCTGCTGGAAATCGAAATGGCCACTCTCTTGTCCCAGGCGCGCTTGAAAGGCGATCTGGAACAGGAGATCCCCCAGCTCATCGCGCAGGGCAACCATGTCCCCTTGGTCGATAGCCTCGGCAACCTCGTAGGCCTCCTCCAGGACATAGGGCAGCAGGCTACGAAAATCCTGTTGGCGGTCCCAAGGACAGCCCCTGTCGGGGTCACGCAACCGCGCCAGGATGCCCAGCAGGTCATCCAGGCCATAGGCTTCGCTCTCGGCCACCGCCTATCCTAAAATTGCCCCGTGCGCAGCAATACCAGGGTGCAGGCCCGCTCGCTGGGGATACCCGCCTGGCTCAGGGCCTCTTCAAGCTCTGGCGATTCGGTACCGGGGTTGAGGATCACCCGACCGGGCGCCAGGGTGACGATATCCGCGATTAGGTCCCGACTGCGCTCGGGCCCGACATAAAGGGTCAAGGTGTGAACCGGCTCCCGGATAGCGTTCAGGCTCGGCGTTACCGGAATCGCGTCGATATGCTCGAAATTGGGATGCACCGGCAATACCCGGTAGCCCATGTCATCCAGCAGCCGCAAGGCCTGATAGGCATAGCGAGCCGGCTTCGGGCTCGCCCCCAGGACCACAACACAATGTTTGGAAGGAGTAAGAGGTAACTGCACGCTAATACCTGTGGTTCTGTCCACGATGACGCCATGGTAGCGAAGCCTGAGACCAGGGTCCATTCTTGGTTCGGGCGAAAACCCACGCCGTGCTTGACGACCTTTCGCCCCTTCGGGATAATGAGCCGCTCAAACAAGCGCCCGTAGCTCAGTTGGATAGAGTATCTGGCTACGAACCAGAGGGTCGGGAGTTCGAATCTCTCCGGGCGCGCCAATTAAAACAAGCGGGTAGCCGCGAATATTAAAGGGCCGAAGTGCCCTTTTTTGTTGCGTACCCCCATTTGTGCCCCCCATGCGGGCCGCGATCTCGGGGGGGTCTGCTTGAGGCGGTCAGGATGAGGAACCGTAAAAATTGACGGCTCTAAGACTGGCTTGCCCTCACTCGCGTTAACCTTGAAAGCCACCCAACTCCCGCAACGCCACCACGCCAATGGATTAGCGCCAGTCACGGTACGCGGATCATCCTTCTTTTAAGGGTTTTCGGATTCCTGAAACCTCGGAGAAGGCGAATTTACGAAACAAACCCATTTTTCGACCTCGCCGAGAATCACCTAGGCCGCTAGAGTCGGCTCTTGTCCTGGACAAACCTCAGGCTGGGTAGATTGGCACGGCCTATGACGTGCAGGACGATCCCAGCCCCGATGAAGAAGACCGCGCTGGCCCCCAGGCTCGCGATCACGGGATGCTCGGTCCCCAGTGCTTTCAACCAGATAAAGAGGCTGGCCAGGCAAAGGATGGCGCACCCATAAAACGTCAGGGCCGAACCATAGGCGATGCGCTGGCCCAGGCCGCGCCTTGATTCCAGGGAGGAGGTATCGGCCAACAGGATATTTTTCATGGATTATGAACCAGGCTAGGAAGGGGGAAAGAACCCGGGATGGCGGCGGCTCTAACGGCCAATCTCGGCGTCCGTGAGATAGCAGCCGGGGTCCTCGGCCCAGGGGTCCCCCGTGACCTGGAAGGCCCGGGTGCGGGTATTGCCGTTGCAGATAGCCAGATGGGCGCAGGTGCCGCAGCGTCCCCGCACCGGGCGTGGCCGCTGTTTGAGTCCCGCCATGAGGGAATCGGTCCGGTCCTCCCAGATGGCGGGAAAGGGGCGGTCACGGACATTGCCCAGGGGATAGTTCCACCAGAAACTGTCGGGATGGACCTGGCCCAGGTTGTCGATGTTGGCGATATGCTGCCCCGAGGCATTGCCGCCCCAGTTGACCAGGACCTGGCGCAGGTCCTCCAGCCGTTCCGGGAAGTGCCGCTCGGCCCAGTGGAGCAGATAGACGCCGTCGGCGTCATTGTTGCCCGTCACCAGCTCGACGGCCTGGCCACGCTGGATGCGCGACCAGCCGGTCTCGATGAGGAGATCCATGGCCTCGCGGGTCATGCTGGCATAGGCATCCCGTTCCCGGTGCTTGTTGCCGCGCCCGGCATAATTGAGGTGGGACAGATAAAACTTATCGATCCCCTCCTCCCCCATGAGATCCAGCAGGGCTGGCAGGTCCTGGGCATTGTCCTGACAGAGGGTGAAGCGCATGCCGACCTTGAGACCGGCCTCATGGCAGAGGCGCAACCCCTGGAGGGAGGCCTGAAAGGCGCCCTGGCGGCGGCGAAACCGATCATGCGTCTCGGCCAGGCCATCCAGGCTGATGCCCAGGTAATCAAAGCCCACCGCGGCGATGGGCGCCACCTGGTCCACATCGATGAGGGTGCCGTTGGTGGACAGGGCCAGATAGAAGCCCAGGGACTTGGCATGGTGGGCCAGTTCGAAGATATCCGGGCGCATCAGGGGCTCGCCCCCGGAGAGGATGAGCACGGGGACCCCAAAGGCGCGCAGGTCCGCCATCACGGCCTTGACCTCCGCCGTGGTCAGCTCCCCGGCAAAGTCCTTGTCCGCCGAGGTGGAGTAGCAATGAGCGCAGGTGAGGTTGCAGCGCCGGATCAGATTCCAGATCACCACGGGTCCGCTGGGGGTGACCGGGGCCGCGGCGGCGGCCTTGGCCAGGCGCTCGGGGTCGGCGAGCAGGTGGAGATAGCGGCTGAGTCTGAACATCAAAAGGTTTCCTGGGGTTTGAAGCGTAACCCGGTCTTTTTCAGCACCGCCGCGCTGAAGAGGACCTCATAGCCATGGCAGTGGTCGGCCACCAGGTCCTGGACGCGGTCGGCGGCGGCGAGGACCTCGGCGCGATCGCGCCCATGCAGCATGGCGAAGAGGTTATAGGGCCAGCGGGGTAGCCGGCGGGGACGGCGATAACAGTGGCTCACGCCTTCCAGGGCGCCGATCGCGGCCCCCAGGCGGTCCACGGCCTCGTCCTCGATATCCCACACCGTCATGCCATTACCCCGCAACCCCAGCCGGTAATGATTGGGGACAGCGCCGATACGGCGAATGGCGCCCTGGGCCAGCAGCGCCGCCAGCCGGTCCAGGACGGTCGCGGGGGCTTGACCGAGGCGGCGCGCGATCTCGGCGTAGGGCGTGGCCACCAGCGGCAGGCCGCCTTGGGTGGCGGTTACCATGGCAAGGTCCAGCGCATCCAGAGGGGCGGGACTGGCCGTAGGGCTCCGCACCCAGCGGCGCATGCCCAGGCCGCCATCCTGCTCAAGCTGGAGCCAGAAGCCCAGGTGATACTCGGCCAGCTTGGGAAAATCCAGCACCTCCAGGCCCGTCAGGTC
>JBATOB010000490.1:0-6813 GCA_049290655.1 Chromatiaceae bacterium
AGGGTGCGCTGGGTTAGCAGGGCGTCGGCGGTGATCGTCTTGCCGGTGATGTCCAGCGCCTCAAGGACCGGGATGACCATTCCGATCTCATGGGTTTGCTTGACTTCGTCGCGGGCGTCTATGGGCAACGCGCCGACTTTTTTGGGGTGTAACAGATCTGGCTCTGGTGGCCGACGACGCCCAGGAGGTGGGTCTGACGGCCCTCGTCGTCGAGGGCATGGCACCTCGTCTTGCCGTCGATGGCCAGTGCCTCATCGTCGGCGTGCTGCAGGTTCCAGCGTGGCACGGCGCTGCTGAGCGCCTCCGGGTCGACGCGGGTGAGCACCTCGCGCAGGACGGTACGGCTGGGCACCCGGTAGCGACAGCGAAAACGCGCCCGCGCCTGTTGGCTCAAGTCCTGCGCCCACAGGCTAATGGCTTGGTAGCCACGCATCCCGCACCGGATGGCGCCTGCGGCGATGGCCAGCACCGTGGGCAGCGGGTGGCGCCGCCCCCTGGCTGCGGCGTGGGTCGGGAATGTCGGCAAAACCATCCGATAGCGCAACCATCTGGTCAGCGCTCCACATGATCTTGGGGGCTCCGTGACGATCCTGGGGGTCGAGGATGGGACGCGACAGCCGGGCTTGGGCGTGGACGTGCACGGGTCGGACAAAGACGTGCTTGGCCGCCTAGCCGGCCCGGGTGCGGCGAAAGCCACGGGTGTCGCCCACATAACGCCAGTTGGCGGCGTGGTAGAGGGTGCCGTGGAAATAGCGCGGATCGACGAAGGTCTCCAGCAACAGCAGCGGGTAGCCGAAGCGCGCGCCAGTCCGCGGCCAGCCGGCGTTCGCACCCGGCCAGCACGCGCGAGGCGAGGTTCGGATAATGGTGTTCGGGCAGGATCAGAAAGCGACGATTGTTGGCGATCAGGTGCGGCCGATCGTATGGATGGCGAAAATCCCAACCGATCCAGGCGTCGCGCGCGGCACACTGCCAGGCCGCGGCCGAGAAGCTCAGCAGCGCCAGCCACTGGCCGTGCCAGGTGGCGATATACCACAGAGCGTGCCCGATCTTCGGCAACGCGCCCAGGTAGTGATGGGCCTCCATCAGCGCCTGGAAGCGCTCCTCCTCGGACGCGGCGACGGGTTGGAGGATGATCTCGCGAAGGTTAATGCACGGGGCCGCAGGCCGCAGGGGACCGATGCACTTTATACACGGACGACCGGGCATGGTCCAGAGTTGTGGGCAACCACCGGTTGCAACAGCGAATCCTCGCTAGAACGGTTCAGCCCTGCCCGGCAAAGCTGGTGGCTTTCAATCGCGGGCCCCTCACAGGGGCTTATCGACAATGACCATCAGATCCGGCGGGACTTCCGCGACCGACACCTCCGCCCAAGCGGTGGCGCGGATGGCCAGCGGGGGCGCGGGGTGTTCCATGGAAAGGCTTGCGGCTTGTCGCGTGGAGAGGTGAAAATGCGGACCCGATCGGAGTGATGCGGTCGCCTTGCATCTGGGTACCTCTCGGTTGGCTACAAGTTTGGCTACATGGCTAGCCCTTTTTCATTTTCGGCCTGGATCTCGATGCCCGCGCCCAGGGTTGTGGCGCGGCCCATTAGGCCGACTGCTGGCCGCCCCCGGCGCGGCCGCTGTCCGGCGCCTTTCAACCCCGTTGATTTGGAAGCATTCCGATGTCCGATGAGTTGAGAAAGAGCGCCCTGGACTATCACCGTTATCCGCGTCCGGGCAAGCTGGCGATCCAGGCCACCAAGCCCTTGGCCAATCAGCGGGACCTGGCCCTGGCCTACTCGCCGGGAGTGGCGGCGGCCTGCGAGGAGATCGCGGCCGATCCCCTGGCGGCGGCCCTTTACACCAGCCGCGCCAATCTGGTGGCCGTCATCACCAACGGCACCGCGGTGCTCGGCCTGGGGGCCATTGGCGCTCTGGCCTCCAAGCCAGTGATGGAAGGCAAGGCCGTCCTCTTCAAGCAGTTCGCCGATATCGACGTCTTCGACATCGAGATCGACGAGCTCGACCCCGAGCAACTCATCGCGACCATCGCCCGACTCGAGCCCTCCTTCGGCGGCATCAATCTGGAGGACATCAAGGCCCCGGATTGCTTCATCGTCGAAAAGGCCCTCAAGGAGCGCATGAAGATCCCGGTCTTTCATGACGACCAGCACGGTACCGCCATCGTCGTCGCCGCCGCCGTCCTCAACGGCCTTAAGCTGGTCGGCAAGGAGATCGGCGAGGCGCGACTGGTAACCGCCGGCGCCGGGGCCGCCGCCCTGGCCTGCCTGGACCTCCTGGTCTCCCTGGGCCTCAAGCGCGAGCATGTCATCGTCACCGACATCGCGGGGGTGGTTTATGAGGGCCGCGCCGAGGTCATGGACCCCTACAAGGCCCGCTATGCCGTCGCTACCCCCTATCGCACCCTGGAAGAGGCCCTCGACGGCGCCGATATCTTCCTCGGCCTCTCCGCCGCCGGGATACTGAAGGCCCCCTGGCTGCTGAAGATGGCCGCGAACCCCCTGGTCTTCGCCCTGGCCAATCCCAATCCCGAGATCGCGCCCGAGGAGGCCCGCGTGGTCCGGCCCGATGCCATCCTGGCCACCGGCCGCACGGACTATCCCAATCAGGTCAACAACGTCCTCTGCTTCCCCTTCCTCTTCCGCGGTGCCCTGGATTGCGGCGCCACCGAGATCAACGAGCCCATGAAGCGCGCCTGCGTCGAGGCGATCGCCGACCTCGCCCGCGCCCGACCCTCGGACATCGTCCGCCACGCCTATGGTGGCCTGGATCTGCGCTTTGGCCCCGAGTACCTGATCCCCAAGCCCTTCGATCCCCGCCTCATGGAGCAGGTCGCCCCGGCGGTAGCCGCGGCCGCCATGGCCTCCGGCGTCGCCAGCCGGCCCATCGAGGACCTGGAGGCCTACCGCCAGGGCATGCAGCAGCGTGTTTTCCGCACCGGCATGACCATGAAGCTGGTCTTCGATCTGGCGCGCAAGGCGGTGCGGCGGGTGGTCTTTGCCGAGGGCGAGGAGGAGAAGGTCCTCCAGGCCGCCCAGCAGGCCCTCGAACAGGGTATTGCCAGCCCCATTCTGATTGGGCGCCGATCCGTGATCGAGCAGCGTCTGGCCAGTCTGGAGCTGACCATGAAGGCCGACGCGGATTTCCGCCTCCTCGATCCCCAGGATAACCCGGACGCCGAGGCCCATCTCGCGGCCTTTTATCAGCGGGCCAAGCGCCGTGGCTATACGCCCGCGGAGGCGCGGGTCCATATCCGCAACTCCTCCACGGCCCTGGCCGCGGTCCTGCTACGGACTGGAGAGGCGGATGCCATGATCTGCGGTATCGTCGGGCGTTACCGCAGCCATCTGGAGCAGATCGAGCTCATCATAGGTCGCGCCAAGGGTGTCGGGCACATGACGGCCATGAACGTCGTCGTCCTCCAGAGCGGCACCCTCTTCATCGCCGATACGGATGTGCAGGTGGATCCGGACACGGCGGCCCTGGTGGAGATCACCAGCCTGTGCGTGGACGAGGTGCGGCGCTTCGGTATCGAGCCCAAGGTCGCCCTGCTGTCCCATTCCAACTTTGGCAGCCATCAGGACGCCTCGGCCCGCAAGATGCACGACGCCCTGCGTCTGATCCGCGCCGCCTACCCGGAGTTGGAGATCGAGGGCGAGATGCGCGCCGATTTGGCCCTGTCCCAGGCGATTCGCCAGGAGCGCTTCCCGGATTCCTTGTTGGAGGGTCGCGCCAACCTGCTCATCATGCCTAATCAGGACGCCGCCAATATCGCCTTCAATCTCCTCAAGCTGATGGGGGAGGGTACCGCCATTGGGCCCATCCTGCTGGGCGCGGCCAAGTCAGCCCATGTCGTTACGCCGGGGCTCACGGTCAGGGGCCTGTTGAATATGACGGCCCTGGCGGCGGTGCAGGCGCGCTGAAGAGGGGAGTGCAAAGCGCGAGCCAGTCACCGCCTCCCCATAAAAACCGGCGCCAGGGTGGCGCCGGTTTTTATGGGGGGATCGAATTAAGATCAGGAATGGGGTTAGCTTCCGAAGGTGCTGTCCTGGTTTGCGACGGTCTGGGTTTCGACGATGGATACCTGGGATTGGCTCAGGAGTCGCTGATCATCGTCGGAAACCGTGACAGCGGCGGAAACACCCCCAACGACTAGCGCTAAAGCAGCGATTACACCTAACATTGTCTTCTCCAACCGAGATGTGATGAACGATGTGGATTAGTATATTAGGAAATTCTAATTCATCAAGATTTCATCTGTAACAAGATGTAACCGGTGCCGGTACCGCCAGCGCCCTCTACTCCTTAGCCTGAAGGGTCAAGCATGAAAAAAACGCTTGTAGCCGCGATGTGTCGCGGCGGCTTCTCCCTAACCGGGGCCGTCCTGCTGGGCGCTACGCTCGGCCTTGCCCATGCGGCCATGGATCAGCCTTTCGCGGTCGCGGCCTTGGGAAGGTCGGCCCCGGTCACGCCCGCCTGGGAGCGGCTCGACGGGGCCGGGCTCCACCTCCAGTCCGCCGCCGTCATGGTGGCGGACTCGGCGGGCAACCGCGTCTATTCCAAGCATGAGGACGAGCCCAAGTCCATTGCCTCCGTCACCAAGCTGATGACCGCCATCGTGGTGCTGGATGCCGGGGTGGACCTGGACGCGGCCATCACTATCCGGCCCGAGGACAAGGATCTGTTGCGCAACAGTAGCTCCCGGCTTCAGATCAATCGCGCCCACCTGACCCGGCGGGAACTCCTGCTGGTGGCCCTCATGTCATCGGATAATCGCGCGGCGGCCGCCTTGGGGCGTACCACCTTCGCGGGCGGGACTCCCGAATTCGTCGCGCACATGAACCGTAAGGCCAAGGCCCTGGGGATGGACAATACCCACTTCGCCGACAGCAGTGGCCTGAACGCCGATAACCGTTCCACGGCACGGGATCTGACCAAGCTGGTGGGCGCCGCCTCCGGTTACCCCTTGATCCGGGAGGCCACGACCACCCGAGATGCCATGCTGCAGCCCCACCCCGGTGGCGGCGCACTGGGCTATCGCAATACCAATCCCCTGGTCTCCAGCGAGGCCTGGGACATAGAGTTGAGCAAGACGGGTTATATCACCGACGCTGGCCGCTGCCTGGTCATGCAGGCCATGGTTGGCGGTCGTCGTCTACGCTTCGTGCTGCTGGATTCACCCGGCAAGCATACGCCCATGGGGGATTCTAACCGCCTCCGTCAGTGGATCGAGCGGAGCCTGGCCAAGCAAGGGGCGGGTTGACGGGGTGAGTGTCGGGGCGGTCTGGGGCGGGAGGGCCCGGGGCTGGAATCGGGGAAAACCCGGAAGAGCGATGCCAGGGGTCAGCGCCGTTCAGGCGGCCGGAAGTCGTAGCCGGGCTTGGCCCAGTAAGGATCCTTGGCGGGTGTGGGGTAGCCGGTTTGCTCGCCTGGATAGGGAGCCCCGGCTTTCAGTCGCTGCTGTTCGCGGTCGCTCAAGGGGCGATAACTAAAAGGCTCCGGGGGGTTAGGCATGCCTGGCCCATATTTTGGCGGTGCCGACTCCTGCCAGGATGGCGCTGGGGCTGGCGGCGGAGTCCAGGGTCGCCCCGGCGGGGATGCTTGAAGGGGCGGCTCGGTTTGCGGGGGGGGCGCCTCCTCGGTGGGCGCGAACAGCAGCCATCCCCCCCCAATACCCAGCAAGGCGGCGATTAGATAGCCGGCGATCCTCATGGCTCAAACTGTCCTCGACTCCGGGATTTCCTGAATTCAGTATACTCCAGGAGGGCGGTTATCAGGCGTCTTCCACCTCCTTATCCCGTTCGATCAAGGCATAGGCGGAATGATTGTGGATGGACTCAAAGTTCTCGGACTCCACAATGTAGGCGCCGATGCGATCGTCCGCATTGAGGCGCACGGCCATGTCCCGCACCATGTCCTCGACGAATTTCGGGTTGTTGTAGGCGCGTTCGGTCACGTACTTCTCGTCCGGGCGCTTGAGCAGACCGTAGAGTTCGCAGGAGGCCTCCTTTTCCACCAGGTCGATGATCTCCTCCAGCCAGATAAAGCCCCGGGTGCGGACCTGGACGGTGACATGGGAGCGCTGGTTGTGGGCACCGTAGGCGGAGATCTCCTTGGAGCAGGGGCAGAGGCTGGTGACGGGTACCACGACCTTGATGAACATCCGTGGCGTGCCCTGGCTGATCTCGCCGATGAAGGTGACGTCATAGTCCAGTAGGCTCTGGACGCCGCTGATGGGGGCCTTCTTGTTGACGAAGTAGGGGAAGCGCATCTCGATATGGCCCATCTCCGACTCCAATCGCTCCGCCATCTCCGTCAGCATCTCCTTGAAGGACTCGACGCCGATCTCCTTCTCGTGCTTGTTGAGGATCTGCACGAAGCGGGACATGTGCGTGCCCTTGAAGTTGTGGGGCAGATAAACGTACATGTTGAAGGTGGCGACCGTATGCTGCTCGCCGTCGCTGCGATCCCGTACCCGGACCGGATGACGAATGTCCTTGATGCCCACCTTGTCGATGGCAATGTGACGGGTGTCGGCGCTGGCCTGGACATCGGCGATGGGCAGAGTGCAGGATGACTTCTTGAGCGCTGAATTCATGGGGAATTCACCTTGACGCTAGGTCGTTGGGAGAGGCTGAACGCCGATTATGTGAGCCAACTGGGGGCGGGACCGGGAAAAGCCAAGCCAAGGGACGGGCGGTCGGCGTGGCGATGGCTCTCCGTCTACCGGTCCCGCTGGACGATGTAAAGGGCAATCCAGCGTAGCGGATCGGCCTTGGCATCAAAGGGCTCCAGGCTGGCGAGGGC
>JBATOB010000491.1:0-3367 GCA_049290655.1 Chromatiaceae bacterium
CCTGGAGCGCGCCGCCGAGGTGCGCGCGGCACTGGAAGACCTGGTCGAACCCCTGGTGGAGCAGGAGGAGCGGCTCGGGGAGCAACTCAGCCTGCGCCTGGAGGCGGAGGCGGCCCTGAGTGCGGCCCGGGACCGCCTGGAGGCCCTGGACCAAGGGGTGCGGGGACTGGAACAGGAACGTCATCGCGTCGAGGAGGCCATCCGCGTCGCGCGCGCCACCCTGGACGGTCTGCGTCTGGAGCGCCAGGAGCGCCTGGTGCTGCGCCGCACCCTGGAGGAACAGCTCCAGGCGCAGGCGCTCGCCCCCCGGGAGGTGCTGGCCGCCTTGGAGGACCCGGAGGTGGAGGGGCAAGAATGGCAGCGGCGCCTGGAGCAAGTGACCCAACGTGTCGCCCGGCTCGGCAATATCAACCTGGCCGCCATCGACGAATTCCAGGCCCAGTCCGAGCGCAAGCATTATCTGGATGCCCAGCACGAGGACATCTTCCGTTCCCTGGAGACCCTGGAGACGGTGATCCGCCGCATCGACCGCGAGACCCGGTGGCGCTTCAAGGACACCTATGACCAGGTCAATCAGGGTCTGCAGCAACTCTTCCCCCGTCTCTTTGGCGGTGGTCACGCCTACCTGGAACTGACCGGCGAGGACCTGCTGGAGACCGGCGTCTCCGTCATGGCGCGTCCGCCGGGCAAGCGCAACTCCAGCATCCAACTCCTGTCTGGCGGCGAAAAGGCCCTCACCGCCGTCGCCCTGGTCTTTGCGATTTTCCAGCTTAACCCGGCGCCCTTCTGCATGCTCGACGAGGTGGACGCCCCCCTGGACGACGCCAATGTCGGGCGCTTTTGCGAGTTGGTGCGCTCCATGTCCGACCAGGTGCAGTTCATTTTTATCAGTCACAACAAGGTCACCATGGAGATCGCCGATCACCTCATGGGCGTCACCATGCATGAGCCCGGGGTCTCCCGCCTGGTCGCCGTGGACGTGGAGGAGGCGGCCCGCCTTGCGGCCAGTTCCTGAGACCCTAACCATGCCCCGCACCCCCTCGACTTCCCTTCCCCATGCCCCAGCACGCTCCAAGAGCAGCCGCCGCTGGCTCGATCGCCACTTCAGCGACGAATACGTCAAGCGCGCTCAAAAGGAGGGCTATCGCTCCCGCGCCGTCTTCAAATTGCTGGAGATTCAGGAGAAGGACCGCCTCCTGGCCCCGGGCATGAGGGTCGCCGACCTGGGCGCCGCCCCCGGGAGCTGGAGCCAGATCGCCGCCCGCTTGGTGGGTGACAAGGGTCACTTGGTGGCACTGGACTTGTTGCCGATGGACCCCCTGCCGGGCGTGACCCTCATCCAGGGCGATTTCCGCGAGGAGGGGTCCCTGGTTCAGTTGCGGGATGCCCTCGGTGGCAAGCCCCTGGATCTGGTGCTTTCCGATATGGCCCCCAACATGAGCGGCACGGTGGCGGATCAGCCGCGCCTCATTTATCTGTGTGAACTGGCCCTGGATTTCGCCGTCCAACACCTCAAGCCCGGAGGTGCCCTGGTCATCAAGATCTTCCAGGGCGAGGGCTTTGATGACTTTCTCAAGACCCTGCGTCGGCATTTTCGCCACGTCGCCAGCCGTAAGCCCAAATCGTCCCGCCGCGAGAGCCGGGAACTTTATCTGGTGGCCCGGGGCTTCGTCCCCACGGACTTTGTTTCGGGTTAGGTTGGCCCCATATTCTCCGGGTATGATGCGGTATCGCCGCATATTTTTTGCCTCAGGCGAGGCGCGAGAGGGTAGCAGCCGTGAATGATATGGCGAAAAATCTCCTGCTCTGGGTGGTCATCGCGATCGTCCTCATGTCCGTGTTCAACAACTTCACGGTCACCAAGACGGCGCCTAAGTCCATGCCCTATTCGTCCTTCATCGATCTGGTGCGCCAGGGCGATGTCAAGGCGGTGACTATCAGCGGGCGTACTATCGACGGCGTCAAGGAATCCGGCGAGCGCTTCTCCAGCTTTGCCCCCGATGATGACGGCCTGGTGGGCGAACTGCTCAAGAACAATGTCGCCATCAGTGCCCAGCCCCCCGAGAAGCCGGGTGTGCTGATGTCCCTCTTTATCAACTGGTTTCCGCTCCTGATCCTGGTCGGGCTCTGGATTTTCTTTATGCGGCAGATGCAGGGGGGCATGGGCGGGCGTGGGGCCATGTCCTTCGGCAAGAGTCGGGCGCGCATGCTGTCCGAGGACCAGGTCAAGGTCACCTTCCAGGACGTGGCCGGGGCCGACGAGGCCAAGGAGGAGGTCTCGGAGATCGTGGATTTTCTCCGTGACCCCAGCAAGTTCCAGAAGCTCGGCGGCAAGATACCCAAAGGGGTCCTGATGGTGGGACCGCCCGGCACCGGCAAGACCCTGCTGGCCCGCGCCATCGCCGGCGAGGCTAAGGTGCCCTTCTTTACCATCTCTGGCTCCGACTTCGTGGAGATGTTCGTTGGCGTCGGCGCCTCGCGGGTGCGCGACATGTTCGAGCAGGCCAAGAAACACGCCCCCTGTATCATCTTCATCGACGAGATCGACGCCGTCGGCCGCCATCGCGGCGCTGGCCTGGGCGGTGGTCACGACGAGCGTGAGCAGACCCTCAACCAGTTGCTGGTTGAGATGGATGGCTTCGAGGGCAACGAGGGCGTCATTGTCATCGCCGCCACCAACCGGCCGGACGTGCTGGACCCAGCCTTGCTGCGGCCGGGCCGCTTCGACCGCCAGGTGGTGGTGCCCCTGCCGGACGTGCGCGGGCGCGAGCAGATCCTCAAGGTCCACATGCGCAAGATCCCCGTGGCGGATGACGTCAAGGCCTCTATTATCGCCCGGGGCACGCCAGGCTTCTCCGGCGCCGATCTGGCCAACCTGGTCAACGAGTCAGCCCTCTTTGCCGCCCGCGGTAACAAGCGGGTGGTGGATATGGACGACCTGGAGAAGGCTAAGGACAAGATCATGATGGGCGCCGAGCGCCGCTCCATGGTCATGTCCGAGGACGAAAAGCGCCTCACCGCCTATCACGAGGCGGGGCATGCCATCGTCGGGCGCCTGGTGCCGGAGCACGACCCGGTGCACAAGGTCAGCATCATCCCCCGTGGCCGGGCCCTGGGCGTCACCCTCTTCCTGCCGGAGGAGGACCGCTACAGCTACACCAAGCAGCGGCTGGAGTCGCAGATATCCAGTCTCTTCGGGGGGCGTATCGCCGAGGAGATCATCTTCGGGGCCGATAGCGTCACCACCGGCGCCCAGAACGACATTCATCGCGCCACCGACATTGCCCGCAACATGGTCACCAAGTGGGGCCTGTCCGAGCGCCTCGGGCCCCTGACCTATGGCGAGGACGAGCAGGAGATCTTCCTC
>JBATOB010000492.1:0-1855 GCA_049290655.1 Chromatiaceae bacterium
GGCCGGCCTGGAGATCAGTGCCCGCCTGGGCGAGGTGGAGACGGTGGAGCATACCCGTGACAACGGTCTCGGCATCACCGTCTATTTCGGCCAGCGCAAGGGCTCCTCCAGTACCTCCGACCTCAGCCCCGAGGCCGTGCGCGACGCCGTCAGCGCCGCCTGCGCCATCGCTAGCCGCACCCAGGCGGATGCCTACGCCGGCCTCGCCGCCGCCGATCTCATGGCCCGCGATCTGCCGGAACTAGACCTGCATCACCCCTGGGACCTGGAACCGGATGCGGCCATCCAGCTCGCCGTCGCCTGCGAGGATGCCGCCCGCGCCTTCGACCCCCGCATCGTCAACTCCGAGGGCGCCAGCGTCTCCACCCAGGCCGGTCTCCATGTCTATGGCAACAGCCATGGCTTCGTCGCCGGCTATCCCAGCACCCGCCACGGCCTGAGCTGTGCTGTGGTGGCTCAGGAGGGGGAGAGCATGCAGCGAGACTACTGGTGGACCACGGCTCGCGCCGCCGCCGATCTGGAATCGCCCGAAGAGGTCGGTCGTCGCGCCGGCGAGCGCACCGTGGCTCGCCTCGGGGCACGCCAGATTGCCACCCGCAAGGTGCCGGTCCTCTTCAGCCCCCTGACCGCCGCCGGCCTGCTGAGGTCCCTCACCAGCGCCATCAGCGGCTCCAGCCTCTACCGCCGGTCCAGCTTCCTCCTCGATCGCATCGACACCCGGATCTTCCCGGACTTCGTGCGCATCCACGAGCTTCCCCACCTGCGCCGGGGCCTCGGCAGCGCCCCCTTCGATGGCGATGGGGTCGCGACCCGCGCCAAGGATCTGGTCAGCGAAGGTATCCTGCGCACCTATCTGCTCGATGCCTACTCGGCCCGGCGCCTGGGCCTGGCCACCACCGGCGATGCCGGGGGCGTCCACAATCTCCACATCGAGCCCGGCCCACTGGATCGCGCCGGTCTGTTGCGGGAGATGGATACCGGTCTCTTTGTCACGGAACTCCTGGGCCACGGCACCAATCCCGTCACCGGCGACTATTCCCGGGGGGCCGCCGGCTTCTGGGTCGAGGGCGGCGAGATCCAGTTCCCGGTGGAGGAGATCACCATCGCGGGCAATCTCAAGGAGATGTTCCTGGGCCTGGTGGCGGTGGGTAACGACTGCGACTTCCCCGGCAGCACCCGCACCGGTTCCTGGCTGATCCGCGAGATGACTCTGGCGGGGGACTAGGGGCATGGACCATCTGAGCGCGATCGCCGACCGTTGCCGCCGCTCCGCCCCGTCCGCGGACTACTGGTCCTTGCGGCTGGTGAGCGAGGAGTCGGACGAACTGGCGGTGCGCCAGGGGGTGACCGAGCCCAGCGTCCTGGGCTCCAGCCTCGGCGTCTTCCTGACCCTGGTCCGGGGGGCTGGCATCGGCTATGGCGCCACCTCCGATCTCAGCGCCGCCGGCCTGGCCGCCGCCTGGGAACGGGCGGCCGGCTGGGCGGACCTGCACGCCCGACTGGGACTCTTTGATGGTGGCCTTTATCCCCGTTCCAGCCTGCGGGCGGAGTACGCCAGCCCCGTCGCCGAGCCCTGGGAGTCCCTGAGCCTGGTGGCCAAGCTCGATCTGCTGCGGGAGGCCTGCGCGGCCCTGGAGATCGACGCCCGCATTGTCGATAGCACCGCCTGGCTGGGCCGGCGGCGGGTCCAGCAGTTGCTGGTCACCAGCGCCGGCGGCGAGATTCGCCAGGTCTTCGATCAAGTCTCCTCCGGCCTGGTGGCGGTGGCCAACGCGGGGAGCCAGACCCAGAGCCGCCACGGCGGCGGGGCCGACTGGGGCGGGCAGGGCGGGCTCGAACGCCTGGCCCGGGTGGG
>JBATOB010000493.1:0-2765 GCA_049290655.1 Chromatiaceae bacterium
GGCCCATACAGCCCATCCGCCCACTGGACCGACAAGGCCCGGCCCGTGACGTGCGCGTAGTGCAGCGCGGACAGAACCGCCCGCACCAGATCACCAATGCCGGCGCCACCGGTAGATTTGATTAGAAGGGTTCCGGTCATCCCAGCTCAAAAGTACGGAGCAACATCATCTGCCATCGAAGACATACCTGCCGAGATTGGGCAAAGTCATTTACGCCATGAGGTGGCCGGTTCGATTCCTCTCGCGACCAGCACTCATGCGATTAATACGAAACCTTTCCAGTAGTTGCTGACTGCCTTGGTACCCCAATAGAAGACGCGCCAGAGGCGTCGTACCATCCCTGCATCGCCCTCGTTCACTACATGTCGTAGCGTCTTCACCGATAGCTCAACACCACACTGTCGGGTGACGATTCGCACGCTTTTCTGCAGCTCCCCGCAATACTCTCGATAGAGATCGCGGAGTTCTCTCCCAGGGGGCTCCCTCAGTCCGCTTTCGAAGATATGGGACGCAAGCTGCTTGATCCCGTGGAAGTGGTAGAAAATAAGCCGCTGATCATTGGTGTAATAAGTCCGCTCGCGTTGGGTCAGTCGAATGTTGGGGTAGTTCCAGGGGGCAAGGTTGGCGCCCGGATGGGCGATCACTTGCAGGCTCTCGTAGAGCCCGGGCCACTCGTCCAGGTATTTCTGGTCGCCAAAGCGGCCGTCTTCGAGGCGGTCGTAGCACCACTCGATGCACTGCTCGCGCCAGCGGGCCAGGCACGCCATCCCCTCGGGGCCACGGCGAAAGGTGTTCCAGGCGACGTTGTACCGTCCGTACTTTTCCAGCTCGGTCAGGTGCGGCGGAAAACGGTGGCCTACGATACCAATCTCGGCATCGCCGATCTCATCAAAGATCGCCTGGGGGTCCCCGAAGAAATACAGGTCGGCATCGATGTAGGTCAGGCAACCGATGTCGGTGACGGTGGCGAAAAGGTGGGAGACGAGCGCCGGGGTGCAGGTGAAGTAATATTCGACTGGGGTGCGTGTCGATCGAGTCGCAGCGAGGGCGGGGTCGTCGGCCTCCAGCGCGGGGAGGGCAATGAGGTGCAGGCCAGGCAGGTCGAGTTGGCGGAGGAGCGTCTCGGTCTGCCCGTCGAGGCACAGAACCCATAGGCGCAGGGCATTATCCCAACCCACCAACGAGCGATAGAGCGCCAGTCCCCGTGTGAGGTAGTTGCGATCGAATAGGGTGCAATAGTCCATACGATTGCGCCTTAAACCGCTATGCCGCTCCAGCGGGTAATCCCTTCGATGACGCGATCGACCTGGTCCGGCCTGAGTTGAGGAAAAAGCGGCAGGCTCAGGATGCGCCGACACAGGGCCTCGGTGTTGGGCAGCCCGCCGGGTGCCAGGGCGATGCGGTCGCGGTAGGCGTCCTGGAGGTGCACGGGCAACGGGTAGTGAATGGCGGTCTGCACGCCGAGGGTGGCCAAGTGGCGGCGAAGGCCCTCGCGGTCGTCGCTTTGAATGACATACTGGTGCCAGGCGTGGACGGCGCCGGTCGCTATCTGGGGAATATCGACCAATTGACCCAACCCGAGCGTGTAGCGGTCGGCGATGGCGTGCCGGCGCGCCTGATCCTCGTCGAACCCGGCTAGGCGCACGAGGAGGATCGCGGCCTGAAGCTCGTCGAGCCGCGAGTTCAGCCCTGGGATGCGACTGTTGCGGGTGTCGTCCCATCCGTATTGACGCAGGGCGCGGATGCGCCCGGCCATGGCCGGATCGGCGGTGAGGACTGCGCCGCCGTCGCCGAAGGCCCCGAGGTTCTTAGTCGGGTAGAAGCTGAAGGCCCCCGCCGCGCCCCAGGTGCCCACCGGACGCCCATGCAGCAGGGCGCCGTGGGCCTGGGCGCAGTCCTCGATCACCGGCAGGCCGTGGGCGCTGGCAAGGGCGAGTAGCTCGGGCATCGGGGCCGGGTGGCCGTAGAGATGAACGGCCACCACCGCGGCGGGCCGCCCGGCTCGTCCATCCTGCGCCGCCACCAATGCGGCAGCAAGGCTCTGTGGGTCTATAACCGCGTGGATGGGATCGCAGTCCACCAGCGCCGGTGCCGCGCCGCAGCGCCCGATCGCGGCTACCGTGGCCACCGAGGTGTGGGAGGGGGCGAAGACCAGATCTCCCGGCCCCACGCCCAACCCGCGCAAGGCGAGTTCGACCGCGTCGGTGCCGTTGGCGACGCTCACGCACTCGCCGCCCCCGAAACGGGCGGCAAAGGTCCACTCGAAGGCATCGACCCGCTCACCCAGGATGTAGCGCCCGGAGCCGAGAGCCCCCCCCACCGCGTAATCAATGGCCTCGCGGCGCTCCAGATAGCCGGCTAACGGGTCGACCTGGGGGATGATGTCGGTCATAGATAGCGGTCCAAGCGGAGCCGGAAGTAGTCGAGAGTGCGCGCGAGTCCCTCGCCGACGGGGATGCGCGGGGCCCAGCCGAGGGTGGTGCGGATCGCCGAGTAGTCGGAGTAGTAGTCGCCGATGTCGATCTTGCGGCGCTCCTCGGGGAAGGTCTTGACCTCGAACCCCGAGCCGAGGACCAGGGCCGTGAGTTGAGCCGCTAGTTCGTGCAGGCTGAGCACCTCGCAGCCCCCAAGGTTGAAGCTGCGCCCCACCGAAGCATCTTCAGTGGCGGCCAGCAGCAGGGCGTCCACCGCGTCATCCACGTAGGTGAAATCGCGCAACTGTTCGCCACCCCAGACCTCGAAGGGCTGGCCCTCCAGTACATGAC
>JBATOB010000494.1:0-16641 GCA_049290655.1 Chromatiaceae bacterium
GCTCCAAGGCGATCCTTTTCTGAATCTTCACCTCGACATTCAGCAGCGGGCCTTGCGCCGGGTCGAGGACTGGCGAGTCCTGTTGCTCCTCACCCCCTGGATGCTCGCGCGCCTGCTCTTTCCCGACCGATCCCCGTCCCTCGCCCTGCCTGCTGGCTGGTCGGCGCCGGAACGGGCAGACGCCGCCTACCAGGTACTCGGTCCACGTATCCTGTTCTCGCTCCTCGGCCAGCCCCAGCAGGCCCATCTGAGCTACCATCCCGACTTGGGCCACTTTCTTCTGCAGCCCATTTGCCTCGACATGGGAGCCTACGCGGACACCGAAGCGGTTTTCGAGGCCTGGGGTCAGGTCATTCGTACCCGCGACGAGAATATGGAGAAGGCCCGGCGGGACTGCCCCTTGCAGAAAGAGGTGTCCCGGCGAGAACTGTTCTCCCGATTTAAGATCTGAAAATTTCAGCTTTATCGACAAGTTGGAATCAAAACAACCCTGCCCTTCAGGGGGTCCCAGGGCGCGGGTGCGCAGGGGTAGGCTCCAGGGTCTCCATCAGGGCGATCAGGCGTCCGAGAGCCCCCCGATTTTGCGCCACCACTCGCCGGCCATTCTCGCCCATGCGCGCCCGTGCCGCGGCGTCACCGAGCCAGTCAAGTAGCAGGCTGGCCAGGGCATCGGCATCAGCCACCTGCACCGCCGCGCCTTCCTGGACCAGGAGTTCCGTGATCTGGGCGAAGTTGAAGGCATGGGGGCCGATGGCCACGGGTACCCCCGCCGCCGCCGCCTCCAGCAGATTGTGCCCGCCCACCGGTACCAGACTTCCGCCGATAAAGGCCGCGTCCGCCGCCGCGATCAGGACCGGCAACTCGCCCATGGTGTCCCCCAAAAATACCGCATCCTCTAGGCCGCAACTCCCGCCAGTAGAGCGGCGCACGGGGGGCAGGCCGAGGCGCACGGCCAGAGCGGCCACCCGGTCAAAGCGCTCCGGGTGACGGGGGACCAGGACCAGCAGGGCCCGGGGCAATTGCGCCCGAATCCGGCGATGCACCTTCAGCAGGGGCTCCTCCTCCCCCTCGTGGGTGCTGGCCGCGACCCAGACCGGTCGATCGGTTCCCCAAAAGCGGCGCATGAACTCAGCGCTATCCTCCAGACTCGCGGGCTGTCGCAGGTCAAACTTGATGCTGCCCGTGACCTTCACCCGTTCCGCCAGCACGCCTAGGTCGATGAAACGCTGGGCGTCGGCGCTGGTCTGAGCCGCGACCAGGGAGAGGCGAGAGAAGGTCCGGCGGGCGAAGCCGCCCAGGCGCCCATAGCCCCGGGCGGAGCGGGCGGAGAGGCGGCCATTGCCCAGGATCACCGGGATACCGCGCCGCTGGCAGACCCGCAGCATGTTGGGCCAGATCTCGGTCTCCATGACCAGTACCTGGCGAGGCCGGACGCGATCCAGGAAGCGATCGAGGATGGCGGGCAGGTCAAAGGGAACATAGACATGGCGGACCCGGTCCTCGAAGAGGGCGCGCAGCCGCTGGGACCCCGTCGGCGTGGTGGTGGTGACCATGACCCCCAGATCGGGGTGCTCATCGAGGAAATATTTGATGAGGGGGGCGGCGGCCTGGGTCTCCCCCACCGACACGGCATGAATCCAGAGCCCGGCCGCCAGGGGCTGATCACCATAGAAGCCGAGCCGCTCCCGCCAGCGCTGGCGATAGGCCGGGGACCGCCAGCTCCGCCACAGGAGCCGCAGCAGGGCGAAGGGCAGGGCCAGGTAGAGCAGCAGGCTGTAGAGCCGGTTCAAGGGCGACACCCCTTCATCTGTTAGGTACAAGCAGAGGGACGGCAGTCTAGCACAGGGGCCCGACGGGGATTTTCGCGCTCGGCGCGGTAGTGGCGAGAATCGGCGGGGGGGTCAGAGACCGGCTTCCTGGCTCAGGCGGTCCCGCCAGACGCTCAGTTCCGCCGTGGGGGCCTGCTTGAAACCCAGCTTCCAGGCAAAGCCCAGCAGGTTGTCGCCAAAGGAGATGGCCTTGCGGGGCAGGATCAGGGGGTGATCCGCCGCCGTGGCCGCGCCCCGCAGGCAGGTGGTGGCACTGACGTATCCCGCCTCCCGGGCGGCCAGCACCGTGTCCCGGTTGAAGCTGCCGAAGGGATAGCAGAGGTGACGCACCGGCGTCACCAGCAGGTCCTCCAGGTCCGCCTTGCTCCGGGTCAGCTCCTGGCGCTGACTCTCGGGGTCCAGCTCGGCCAGGCGGGCGTGGCGGGCGGTGTGGGAGCCAATGGTCATGCCGGCGGCCTGGATCTCCCGCAGCCGGCCCGCATCCATGAGGCGGGGCCGGGGACGGCCAGGCTCCTGGCCATACCACCGGATGGGTTGGCCAAGCCAGCCGCTGATGGCATAGACGGTGGCGGTGAAGCCATAACGGGCCAGGACCGGCAGGGCATGGTCCGCGAAGTTGTCGTAGCCATCGTCAAAGGTCAGCACCAGGGACCTGGCCGCCAGGGGCCGCTCGCCCCGCAGACCGGCCAGGGCGCGCTCTAGGTCCAGCACCTCGTAGCCCAGGGCATGCAGGTACCCCATCTGCCGGGCGAAGCGCCGATGGTCGCAATAGTTGGCCCGATGAGTCCGCATGGGCGCAAAGTCACCCACCTGGTGGTACATGAGGATGGAAATCCGGGGCAACATGTCGGCAGGCCTCTCTCAGGACGTGGCGCCCAGAAGCTGGCGATAGAGGTCCCGATACCGCGCCATGATGGGGTCCCGCGCGAAATCCGCCCGGACCCGGGCCTGGCCCGCCCGGGCCAGATCCTGGCGCAGTTGGTCATCCCCCAGCACGATCCCGATCCCCTTGGCCAAGGCCCGGGCATCCCCGCAGGGCAGGCACCAGGCATCCTCGCCGTGGCGGGCAATCTCGCGCGCCCCACGAAACAGGCTGGTCACCAGGGGCCTGGACCAGGTCCAGGCCTCCAGGATGACATTGCCCAGGGTCTCTTCCTCCAGGGAGGGAAACACCACCAGGTCCGCCATCTGAAAATAGGGTCCCGGCTCCCTTTGCCAGCCGGCCCAGTGGAGGCGGTCGCCGGTGCCCGCCGCCTCGGCCTGACGGCGCAACGCGGGGCCCAGGGGCCCGTCGCCGAGCAGCACCAGCCGTACCGGGCGATCCGCGATGGTCTGGGGCAGCCGGGCTAGGGCCTCGACCAGATGGGTCAGGCCCTTGACGGGGACGAAACGCCCGGCGCTGACCAGCACCCAGGCCTCCGCGGGCAATCCGAGTTCCGACCGCAGGGCCTCAAGTCGTTCGGGGGCGATGGGTTGGGCCGGTTCGACGAAGTTATAGATGTGATGAACCCGCTCCGCCGGCAGGCCCTGCTGGACCATCCAGTCACAGAGCCCCAGGGTGTTGCCGATCCAGGCCTGGGCATGGCGATAGGGGTGCAGGGCATAGTAGCCCCCCAGCCGGGCGACATGCACCGGGCCCTGGCCCGGTCGTGACGGGGGCTTGAGATGGGTAAGACGGGTGGCGCGCCCCATGTAGGTCTGGACGATATCCGGCTGGACGCGGGCGATGAGACGGCTCACCGCATACCGGGAGAGGGGGTCCCAAACGGTTCGCAGGGGCAGGCGATGCAGGGGCAAGGGTCCCAGGTCCAGATCCTCGAGGGCGCCGCCGGCGCGGATCGCCAGTTCCGCCCTGGCCCCCGTCTCCGCTAGGGCACGGGCGAAACGCGCGAACCAGCGCTCGGCCCCACCCAGGGCCTTGCTGCCAATGATTTGCAGGCTCAGCGGCTCAGTCATGAGGGGCCTTGGCCGTGCCGCTCGCCACCAACTCCCGATAGACCGCCAAATTGCCTTCCACCATGGCCGGGATGGAAAACTCGGCGCTCATCAGGACGCGCCCGCCACGACCGAGACGGCGGGCCAACTCGGGATCCCGCAGTAGCCTGGCGATCGCCTGACCCAAGGCCGCGACATCGCCCGGGGATACCAGCAGGCCATTGACACCCTCCCGGACCGCCTCGGGGATGCCCCCGACCCGGCTGGCGATGATGGGTACCCCGGCGCTGGAGGCCTGAAGCAGGGAGACACCCAGCCCCTCCCGGGTGGCGGGATGAACCAGCAGGTCTAGGCCAGACAATAACTCGGGCAAGTCATCGCGAAAACCACAGAGCGTGACGTGGTTCTCCAGCCCCGCCTGGGCGATGCGCCTTTCCAGGTTCGCCGCCTCGGGACCCTGGCCGAAAAACAGCACCCGCAAGTCAGGGAACTCAGCCACCAGGGGCGGCAGGGCCTCGATCAGCAGGTGATGGCCCTTGCGGGGGATGAGCTGGGCCACGACCCCCATGAGGGGCCCCTCGGCGGGGACGCCGAGCCGCTCCCGCAGGATCTCGCGATCGCGAGGCCCCGCGAAGGCGTAACAATCCACCGCACTGCGCACCACCCGCAGCTTGTCCGGCGGCAACCCTGCCGCCAGCAGGACCTGGCCGATGCCCTCGGAGATGGCAATCACCCGATCATGGAGCCGGTATTTGAGTTTCACCCGCCAAGGGGGTTCCGGGTTGTCGACCCGGCGGGAGTGGACCACCGGCACCCCCGCCAGACGCCCGGCGATGCCGCCCATGACATCGGCGCCGATCCGGCTATGTAGGTGGAGGACGTCCGTATCGAACTGGAGGGTCCGGAAGTAGATGCGCGGGATCAGGCCCAGGTCCAGATCACCGCCCATGGGCATGGCGAAAACCTCGGCATGGCCCACCGCCGCCGCCGCCATCTGGCTGTCAGCCCGGCAGATCAGGCCATTGGTCACCCCCCGTTGTGCCAGGCCGTCCAGCAGATAGAGGACCTGACGCGCGCCGCCATAGAGATGGCGGCCCCCTTCGACGTGCAGCACCCTCATGAGGACCCCTCCAGCAGGACTCGGGCCGCCGCCAGCACCTCGGCAACCTCGAGGCCCCGCATACAATCAAAGGTGCCCTGGCAGGTCGGCCGGCGCTTGCAGGGGGAACAGGGCCTGGGGTGATAGAGGACCCGGGCATTGTCGCGCCCCGTTTTCAGGTAGGGGCAGGTCGAACCGAACAGCAGCAGGCTGGGCCGGCCACAGGCGATGCCCATGTGGCTCAGCCCCGTATCCACGCCGATGACCAAGCGACTGCCGTCGATCAGGGCGGCGGCCTGGAGCAGGCTGGTCCGCCCCGTCAGATTGATCAGGCTCTGAGTTGGAGTTGGAGTTGGATCAGGGTCACGGCCAGGATCGGCCTCCGCCAGGCTCTGAATTCTTGCGCCCGCCTCGCGATCCCCCGGGCCCCCCAGCATCAGCACCCGCCAACCCAAGGCGCGATACAGTTCCCCCGCCAGCCGTGCCCAACGATCCTCGAACCAATGCTTCTGAGGACGGGTAGTAAAAGGGCAGAAGACCACATAGCCATCCGCCAGCCCTTCCTGCTCGATCAGGGCCCGCGCGAAGGCCCGGTCGGCTTCCCCCGGGACCAGGGCCATGGCAAAGCCCGCCAGCGGCAGACCCAGTTGCTCCGCCAGAAACCGGTACTCGGAACCGATGCCGTCAGGATCGCCGCCACGGGGGACGACCTGCGTCATCAGCCACTGGCTGGCCTCGCGGGAACCCAGGCCGATACGCACCCGGGCGCCGGTCAGCCAGGCGGGCAGGCCACTCTTCAGCAGGCCTTGCAGGTCGATGACCCAGTCAAATCCTTGCCCGTTCAATTCAGTGCGCAAGGCGCGGGCGCGCCGCCACAAGTCCCCCCAACGCCGCTCGCGCCACAGGGCCTTCCATTCGGCGAGGGACCAGGTGATGACCTGATCCAGATCGGGATGATGCCGCAGCAGGGGGGCACATTCGGGTTGTACCAGCCAGGCGATATGGGCCCGGGGATAGGCGCGCCTCAAGGCGGAGATCAGGGGCGAGGCAAAGACGATGTCGCCAATAGCACTCAGGCGAATCAGCAGGATGCGCGACGGAGGGGTCATGGGATAGCCAGGTTCGCGCCCGGCCTGGCTAGGCCGCCAAGCGGCACAGGGCTTGGACCAGGGCCGGGTCATCGGCTCGCTCGGCCAGTTCGACCCGCATAAAGCCCATCCGCTCGGCGTCCAGTCCGGTGTGGGCGCTGACCACCGCCAAGGGTGTTGCCAGGAGGCGCTCCCGGCCCGCCTCGCCCAGTATCCGCATCAAGTTATCGAGGATCTCGCCACTGGTGGCGGTGACAAATTGGACCTCGCGCTCCCAGCCCGCCAGCAGGACGGCGGATTCGACCTCGGGCAAGGCGCGACGATAGACCTCGGCATAGGCCACCTCGGCGCCACGCGCCCTCAGGGTCTCGCCCAGCAGGGGCCGTCCACCCTCCCCACGCACGATGACGGCCCTCAAGCCGCCGAGATCCTGGAGTTCCGGCAGGGCGAGGAGGGCCTCGCTGTCGTAGCGGCCCTCGGGCACCAGAGCAGGGGCGCGGCCAGCGGCGGTCAGGGCCTCGGCGGTGGCCTTGCCCACCGCTGCCAGACGCGGACTGGTAGGCAGGACTCCGCCGGGAAACAGGGTTAGCGCATAGTCCACGGCGTTGCGGCTGGTGAAGCACAGCAGGTCCGCCGGTTCGGCCAGGAGGCGCCGGGCGCTCTCCTGATCGCCGGCGGCCTCGATCTCGATGGTCGGGAAGGCAATGGCTCGACCACCGGCGGCCATGATCAGTTGGCACAGGCCAGCCGCCTGGGCCCGGGGCCGGGTCACCAGGACGCCGCGCCCGGCGAGATCGCAGGGGGTTGGCACCGGCTCACTCCTCCGCCAAGGCCTGGAGGATGGCATGGGCACCCTGGGCGATCAGAACATCCGCCACGTACATGCCCAGTTCCTCCGCCTGTGCGCGTGGCACCTGGTGCTCCGCAACCAGCAGACAAGCACCATCCGGGGTACCGACCAGGCCTCGCATCCAGAGTTCGTCGCCCTTCAGTACCGCGTGACCGGCAATGGGGACCTGGCAGCCACCCCGGAGGCGGCGGTTCATGGCGCGCTCGGCCCAGACCCGCGTGGCCGAATCCGGGTGATGGAGGGGGGCCAGCAGGGCCAGGACCCGGGCATCGCCCGTCCGGCATTCGATGCCGACGGCCCCCTGACCGATGGCCGGCAGGCTCTCGTCGATGCTCAGACGGGAGCCGATGCGCTCCTCGAAACCCAGGCGCATGAGACCAGCGGCGGCCAGGAGGATGGCGTCGAACTCACCACTGTCGAGCTTGGCCAGGCGGGTATTAACGTTGCCACGCAGGGGCTGGATATCCAGATCAGGCCGCCGGGCCGCAAGCTGACACTGACGGCGTAGGCTGGAGGTGCCGATGCGTGCCCCCTGGGGCAGATCATCCAACCGTTCGAAGCGCTGGGAGACAAAGGCGTCGCGAGGGTCCTCGCGCTCCAGGATGGCCGGCAGGAAGAGGCCCTCGGGGAAATCGACCGGCACATCCTTGGTGGAATGGACGGCGATATCCGCGGACCCTTCCAAAAGGCCCTGTTCCAATTCCTTGACAAAGAGGCCCTTGCCACCAATCTTGGCCAGGGGAGCATCGAGAATTTTATCGCCGCGGGTCGTCATGCCCAGGATCTCAACCTGGAGACCGGGATGAGCGCGACGCAAGGCCTCTGCCACATGCTCGGCCTGCCATAAGGCCAGGGGGGATTTACGGGTGGCGATGCGAATTATATCGGCCATCTTCTCAATTCCAGCGTAAAACGCCATCCTAAGCCGCCATGGCGCGCCCTGCAAATTTTGGGGTGTTTAGGTTTTTTAGACGAGTTTCCCTGTTCCCGATATAGAATCAGCCCAAATCACGGACCCTCTGCCCTGGCCCTTACCCTTCAGCACCCTTGCCCCCTGGAACCGCGCGCCGCGATGAACCATCTCCACGAACAGCATGCCAGCTTCAAGCCCTGGGCTGGGCGTTTCAACGAACCCACGGACGCCTTTGTCGAGGCCTTCACCGCCTCCGTCGATTTCGACCGCCGGCTCTACGCCTACGATATCCAGGGCTCCATCGCCCATGCCACCATGCTGGCGCGCCAGGGCATCCTGACCGAGGCCGAGCGGCACGCTATTGTTGCCGGCCTGGAGCGGGTGCGCGCGCGCATCGAAGGGGGTGATTTTGCCTGGTCCATCCCCTTGGAAGACGTCCACATGAACGTGGAATCGGCCCTCACCGCCGACATCGGCGAGGCAGGCAAGAAGCTCCACACCGGGCGCTCGCGCAACGACCAGGTAGCGACGGACGTGCGCCTGTGGCTGCGCGCCGAGATCGATGCCCTGGGTCCGGCCATCGCCCGTCTCCAGGCCGCCTTGCTGGATCTGGCCGAACGCGAGGTGGAAACTATCATGCCGGGCTTCACCCACCTCCAGGTGGCCCAGCCCATCAGCTTCGGCCACCACATGCTGGCCTGGTTCGAAATGCTCGAACGAGATCGTGAGCGCTTGGCGGACTGCCGCCGCCGCCTCAACGTCATGCCCCTGGGGGCCGCCGCCCTGGCTGGAACCACCTATCCCATCGACCGCCACCTGACCGCCGAGCTGCTCGGCTTCGACCGGCCGGCGGAGAACTCCCTGGACGCCGTCTCGGACCGGGACTTCGCCATCGAATTCACCGCCGCCGCCAGCATCCTCATGATGCACCTGTCGCGCTTCTCCGAGGAACTCATCCTCTGGTCCTCGGCCCAGTTCGGCTTTGTGGATCTCTCGGATTCCTTCTGCACCGGCTCCTCCATCATGCCACAGAAGAAAAATCCGGACGTCCCCGAGCTGGTGCGCGGCAAGACGGGACGCATCTTCGGTCATCTCATGGGTCTGCTGACCCTGATGAAGGGCCAACCTCTGGCCTACAACAAGGACAACCAAGAGGACAAGGAACCCCTCTTCGACACGGTGGACAATCTCAAGGGCTGCCTCAAGGTCTTCGCCGACATGATGGCGCGCCTAACCTGTAACCGGGAACGGATGCGCGCGGCGGCTCGCCAGGGCTTCGCCACCGCCACCGACCTGGCGGATTATCTGGTGCGACGCGGCATCCCCTTCCGCGACGCCCACGAAATCGTCGGCAAGGCTGTAGCACTGGGGGTGCGCGAGGGGCGGGACCTGTCCGAACTCAGCCTGGCGGAGCTCCAGTCCTTTTCGCCCCTGATCAGTGCGGATGTGTTCGGCTTCCTAACCCTGGAAGGCTCCCTGGCCGCCCGCGACCATATCGGCGGCACGGCCCCGAGGCAGGTGCGCGCCGCCCTGGCCCGCGCCCGCGCGCGGCCGCGGGAGGCAGGCTTGTAGATGGCCAGGCCAGGGTCCATGCCGAAGCCTGTCCACCGCCTCGGATTGAGCCCAATCCGGGGCCTGCCCCTTCACGCCCCCCAGCGCGAAGCCACGCCTTTCGTACCCGTTACCACGGGGCAAGCTGGAATTCCCAGACATGCCGGATAGCCTCGACGAACTCAACCGCCGCCTGCTCGCCTTCGCCCGCGCACGGGACTGGGAGCAATTTCACTCGCCCAAGAACCTGGCCATGGCCCTGGCAGGCGAGTGCGGCGAGTTGCTGGAACACTTTCAGTGGTTGAGCGAGGCCCAGAGCGCCCAACTGGACGCGGACAAGAAATTCTCCGTTGGCCAGGAAATGGCCGATATCCTCATCTATCTTATTCGCCTGGCGGAGCGCCTGGATCTGGACCTGATCGCCGCCACCGAGGCCAAGATCACCCACAACGAACAGCGCTATCCGGTGGCCAGAGTCCAGGGCGACGCGCGCCGGGCGGATGAATACCCGAACTGATGGCCAGGGCTGCGATCACACGGCCTTTTTTCGAGGTAATCGCTTCATGCATCGCTATTTTTCCCTGCCACGACGGCCTGCTCTGGGACTCCTGGTCCTGATGGCGGCAAGCCTGGTCCAGGCCGAGGAAGGAACAGCGGCGCCCACCGATATGCCCGTGCCCATCCCCCGGACGATAATCGCCGCCCTGGGACGCGTGGAGCCCATCTCGGAGGAGATCCGGATCGCGGCGGCCATGACCGGGCGGTTGGCGGATGTCCCGCTGGAGGAGGGCGATCCGGTCCGGAAGGGCGAGGTGGTGGCGACCCTGGAAAATGCGGATCACCTGGCACGGGTACGTGCCGCCGAGGCCAATGTAGCTATCGCCCGGGCGGGACTCGCCCGGGTGATCAATGGTGCCCGCCCCGCGGAACGCGCGGAGGCGGCCGCGGCGGTGCGCGAGGCCGAGGCCCTGCTCATGAGGGCCGAACGGGAATTAAACCGCCAGCAAGGGCTGGCGAATAAGCGGTTGGGTAGTGGCCAAGATCTGGACAACGCCACGAGCGAGCAGGATGTCGCCCGCGCCCGCCTGGCCCGCGCCCGGGAACATCTGGCGGTAGTGGACGCCCCGGCGCGGGATGATGAGCGCGCCAAGGCGGAGGCCGAGGTGTCGCTCGCCGAGGCACGGCTGGCGGAATTCCAGGCGATCTATCAGAAATCCTTCGTGCGCAGCCCCATCGATGGCGTGGTGCTGCGTCGCATCCGCCGCGCCGGGGAGCAGGTGACCGAGTTGGGGGATACGCCGATCCTGGCCATGGGCGACATCTCCCATCTGAGGGTGCGCGCCGAGGTAGACGAGGCGGATATCAGCCTGGTGCGCCTCGGCCAGCAGGCCCGTATCCAGGCCGATGCCTATGGGGACCGCCGCTTCAGGGGCCAGGTCGCGCGCATTGGCAATCTCATGGGGCGCAAACGGGTCCTCTCGGAGGACCCTGGGGAACGCCAGGACACCCGGGTCCTGGAGGTCTTGATCGATCTCGAGGCGAATACCCGGCTCCCGGCGGGTCTGCGGGTGGACGTCTTCATTGAGATCGGGGACCCAGGGTAGGGGCGGTATGAAACCAGGTCCACCTCGATCCTCCCTCTGGAGGAGCCGCATGGCCTGGCTGCTCGCCTGGCGCAACCTGGCCCATGATCGCTCCCGGTTCGTCGTGACGCTGATCGGCATCGTCTTCGCCGTCGTCCTGATCGCCATGCAGATCGGCCTCTTTCTGGGCTTCTCCGACGCCACCACCGTCATCGTCCGTCATACCCACGCGGATTTCTGGGTCGTCGCCCGGGGCGCTCAGAACTTCGAGATCTCCCTGCCCATGAAGGAACGCGAGCTCTACCTCGCCCGCTCCGTGCCGGGGGTCGCCCAGGCGGAACGGCTCCTGGTGCAATTCGTCCCCTGGAAGAAACCGGGCGGCGGGGATGAGAGCATCATTCTGATCGGATTCGATCTGAACTCGGGTCTGGCTGGTCCCTGGAATCTGGTGGCGGGGCGGCTGGAAGACCTCCGCCAACCGGACGGCGTCATGGTGGATCGGGTTTATATGGAGAAACTGGGCATAGCCAGCACCGGGACCGATCCGGAAATCAATGGCATGCGGGCGCGGGTGGTGGGTTTCACCCAAGGCATCCGCTCCTTCACCACCTCCCCCTGGGTCTTCGCCTCCTTTCGCACCGCCCAGGGCTTCTCGCGGCTCGCCGAGGACGAATCCAACTATGTGATCGGGACCTTCGCGCCCGGGGCGGACCCGGTCGCGGTCCGCGCCGCCCTGGCCCAGGCCCTGCCGCGCAGTGATGTCTATTGGAGCGCCGACTTCGCCGCCCGCACCCGCGATTACTGGATGTTCACCACCGGCGCTGGGGCCTCGGTGCTCGTCTCCGCCCTCCTGGGGCTACTGGTCGGCTCCGTCATCGTGGCTCAGGTGCTGTACGCCACCACGGTGGACCATCTGACCGAATTCGGTACCCTCAGTGCCATGGGTGCCCCGCGCGACTTCATCTATAAGGTCATTCTAGGCCAGGCGGCCATCAGCGCTACCCTGGGGCATGTCCCGGGGATCGCCCTCGCCCTGCTCCTAGCAGAGGCTAGCGCCCTGTCCGCCGCCGTGGTCCTGGTCCCCTGGGAGCTGGCCATCGGCCTCTATGGGGTCACCCTGGCCATGTGCATGCTGGCGTCCCTCATCTCCATCCGCAAGGCCATGGGCATAGACCCGGCCATGGTCTTCCAACGGTGACCGCGTGAGCCGGCCAGACACCCCCGACCCGATCCCCGATCCCGTCCCCGCCCTGGAGGCGATAGGGCTATCCGTGGTGTATGGGAGCGGCCCCACGGCCGTGCATGCCGTCAATGAGGTTGATCTGGCGGTGCGGCCCGGGGAGATCCTGGCCCTCATGGGCCCCTCCGGGAGCGGCAAGACCACCCTGCTGATGGTCCTGGGCTGCCTACTGCAAGCCAGCGCCGGCACGGTGCGGGTCGAGGGTCGGGAGATCGGGACCCTCGCCACCGCGGAATTGGCCCGGCTGCGGCTGGCGCGCATGGGTTTTATCTTCCAAAGCTACAATTTGTTCCCGGCCCTCACCGCCCTGGAGAATGTCCAGTTGGCCCTAGAGCTCAAGGGCCGGGATCTGGACGAGGGCGTGGAACTCCTGGAGCGAGTAGGCCTGGGCGAACGCTTGCGCAACTACCCCAAGCAACTCTCCGGCGGCGAGAAACAGCGGGTTGCCATCGCCCGCGCCTTGGCCGGCCATCCGGCCATCCTGCTGGCGGACGAGCCTACCGCCGCCCTCGACTCCACCAATGGGCGCGCCGTGGTCAAGCTACTGGGAGACCTGGCCCACGACCTGGGGCGAGCGGCGGTGATCGTCACCCATGATCCACGGGTGGGTGCGCTTTCGGACCGGGTCATATATTTCGAGGATGGGCGGATTGTTGGCTGAGATCCGCCCCAGGGGCCCCCAGGGGTCAAGAATCTAATGCTGAACCTAGTCACCAACATGAACAAGTCGCCCCTGCCCCTCCTGCTGGTCTTCGCCCTGCTGTCCTCGAGCTGCGCCCACGTCCGCAAGGAAAAAAAGACCCAAGGCCTGACGGCCGCTACCTATGCCTATGGTAATGCCTTGCGCTGGGGCTACTACGACACGGCCTGGAACTATCTGGATCCCAGCATCAGATCCCGATTGCCACCCGACCAACTCCAGCTCAAGGCGATTCGCCTGACGGGCTACGAAGTGGTCCAGCCGCCCCTGCTCATCGCCGAGGATCAGGATCAGGCTGAACAGTGGGTCCAGATCGATTACGTGCGTCAGGACACTCAGGTGGTGCGCAGTCTCACCGATCATCAGGTTTGGCGTTACGACGAGGCTGGCAGCGGCTGGCGCCTGACCTCCGATCCTCCACGTTTCCCCTAAAGGCAGCTAGGATTCCCGCGCAACACGGGCCCAACCATCTTTAAAGATACTAAGAAATATTAAGAATGAAGATGATGATGAAGTCTGTGGATAACTCCGATCGACCACAAAATCCCTTGTAGTTTAGTTAGTTAATGAGATTTTAACCCTTGGGATAAAGCCACCTGAAGATGTTGAAGCCCTGTGGATCAAGTTGCGGCCTCCGCGACTGAGTTTTTTATCCCCAGTTTTCCACAGACTTGATCCTCGTTTGTCCATGGCTTATCCAAGGGGGAGGATGCTGAGGAACCGACCTGGCGGTGGGGCAGGGACTATCGTAAACAGGGGTTATTTTTCGCGGGCATAAAAAACCCGCCATAAGCGGGTTTTCGCATCAAGGGCAACGAGGGTCGGCTACTTGATCTTACCTTCCTTGTAGAGGACGTGCTGACGCACGACCGGATCGAATTTCTTGATTTCCATTTTGCCGGGCATGTTGCGCTTGTTCTTGGTGGTCGTATAAAAATGACCTGTGCCAGCGCTGGAAATCAGGCGGATCTTGTCACGTGCTGCCTTAGCCATGGGTGTTTACCTCCTCAGACCTTGTCACCGCGATCGCGCATCTCGGCGATCACTGCATCGATACCTTTCTTGTCGATCAGGCGCATGGCATCGGTGGACAGGCGCAGGCGCACCCAGCGATTCTCGCTCTCGACCCAATAACGATGGTAGTGCAGATTCGGCAGGAACCGGCGCTTGGTCTTATTGTGGGCGTGGGAGACGTTGCAACCAGAAAGCGGGCGCTTACCGGTTACTTGACAGACTTTGGACATGACGCTTCCCTTAGAGGTTGGCCAGGGGTCGGGCCTTCATGAGCCAGACCGAGAATGAAAGACGGGCAAAAATACCCGATTCGCCGCGCCAGCGCAAGTGCTTAGGCATCTGCGATGTGATTTTCGGGTGTCGAGATGCGGCAAACCGGGCTGGGTCACGATGCAGCCGGTCACTCCACGCTTTTCCCCGTATCCGACCAGGCCTTTTGCCCGCTCACCCCTGGATAAGCCGTGTGTAAGTCTGTTGAAAACTGGGGATAAAAATGGGCGCCTGAGACGCATCGATTTTATCCCCAGGTCTTCAACATCTCCGGGAGGACTTATCCTGAAGGTTGAAAGAGTTATAACTTAGCGTACTAGCTGGAATTTCCGAGATGATTGGGGTTATCCACAGGCTTCATCACCACTTAATATTTCTTATACTCTAAAGAATATTGAAGAAGCTTTGTGGCGCCAGGGCGAATCTACAGACGGCGTCAGATCACCTTTGCCTCAAAGCAATCCCCGCTCGGCGAAGGAAATGCCTTGGCCATCGCCGACGATTAGGTGATCGAGGACGCGGACATCCACCAGGGCCAAGGCGTCCTTGAGGCGCTGGGTAATGCGCAGATCGGCCTGGCTGGGTTCGGTGACCCCGGAGGGATGGTTGTGGGCGAAAATGACGGCGGCGGCGCCGAGTTCGAGGGCGCGGCGTACCACCTCGCGCGGGTGGACGCTGGCCCCGTCGATGGTGCCGTTGAAGAGCTCCTCGTACCTCAGCACCTGGTGGCGGTTGTCGAGGAAGAGGCAGGCGAAGACTTCGTGGGGATAGTGGTAGAGCTTGCTCTTGATGAAGGCCCGGGTAGCCTCCGGGCTGGTCAGGGGGTCACCCCGGTTCATCTCGGCGGCTAGATAACGCCGGCTCATCTCCAGCACCGCCTGGAGCTGCACATACTTGGCCGGACCGAGTCCCTTGTTTTTACAAAGGCGTTTCTGATCGGCGGAGAAGAGGCCCCGCAACCCGTCGAGGTCGGTAAGCAGGTCGCGGGCCAGGTCGATCGCGCTCTTGCCGGGTATCCCGGTGCGCAGGAATATCGCCAGGAGTTCCGCGTCGGTCAAGGCCCCGGCGCCGCGTGTCAGGAGCTTTTCACGCGGGCGCTCATCCTTCGGCAATTCCAGAATTTTCATGCTTCTTTTCCCCTGGTGGCTTTTTCGGGAATCTACGCGTACCGACAGGTGGCCGCAAGGACCTGCGGGTGATCGGCCTGGGGCCGGCATAGGGGATTGGCGGCGGGAATGCAGTACAATTTCGCCTCATCCCATCCCTGCTAGGTATTTCCGAGGTCGCGTGAATCCACTGGCTTTCAGGCATGTGCTGCTCGGGGTGAGCGGTGGTATCGCGGCCTACAAGGCGGCGGAGTTGACGCGCCGCCTGCGCGCCGAGGGCACCGAGGTGCGGGTAGTGATGACCCGGGCCGCCCAGGCCTTCGTCGGACCCCTGACTTTTCAGGCCCTTTCCGGCAATCCGGTCCGCCTGGACATCCTGGACCCGACCGCCGAGGCGGGCATGGATCATATCGAACTGGCGCGCTGGGCCGACCTGGTTCTGGTGGCCCCGGCCACTGCCGATCTCATGGCGCGGCTCGCGGCGGGGATGGCGGATGATCTGCTCACCACCCTGGCCCTGGCCACCCAGGCGCCGCTGGCGCTGGCCCCGGCCATGAACCAACAGATGTGGGAACACCCCGCTACCCAGGCTAATGCCCGCCTGCTGGCCGAACGCGGCGTCCGGCTCCTGGGGCCGGCGGCAGGTGCCCAGGCCTGCGGCGAGACAGGGCCAGGACGCATGCTGGAGCCTGGAGATATCGTCGCGGCCCTATTGGAACCGCGGCCGGCCAGCTCCCTGGCGGGTCGCCGCGTTCTGGTGACCGCCGGTCCGACGCGGGAGGCCCTGGACCCGGTGCGCTATGTCGGCAATCGTAGCTCCGGGCGCATGGGCTATGCCTTGGCCCAGGCCCTGGTGGCGCGGGGAGCTCAGGTGGTGCTGGTCAGCGGTCCTACCGCCTTGGCGGCCCCGGTCGGCCTGGAGCGGCTCCAGGTGGAATCGGCCCTGGAGATGCACGCGGCGGTGATGGGGCGCATAGCGGATCAGGACATCTTCGTCGCGGCGGCGGCGGTGGCGGACTACCGGGTGGCGGACCCGGCTCCCCACAAGATTAAAAAAGGCCAGCAGGAATGGACCCTGTCCCTGGTTCGCAATCCGGATATCCTCGCCCAGGTCGCGGCCTTACCCACTCCCCCCTTCACGGTGGGCTTCGCGGCCGAGACCGAGCGGGTCGAGGATCAGGCCCTGGCCAAACTCCGGGCCAAGGGTCTGGACATGATCGCCGCCAACCTGGTGGGCGGGGCCACGGGCGGTTTCGAGCGCGAGGAGAATGCCCTCACCGTCATCCGGCGGGATGGGCGCCTGGACCTTTTACCCTTGATGCCCAAGGCCCGCCTGGCCGAGGCGCTGACGGATCTGATCGCGGAGACCTATGCAGCACAATTTGCAACTCAAGGTGCTTGACCCCCGGCTGGGCTGGGACTTTCCACTGCCCGAATATGCGACCCCGGGTTCCGCGGGCCTG
>JBATOB010000495.1:0-3245 GCA_049290655.1 Chromatiaceae bacterium
GGCTTCCAAGGCCGATGAACACATGATGGGCTTTGCCGGATTTAGCCGAGAGGCGCATCCTGACGGCCGGCCTATCGAGGGTGTGCTCAAGGTTTCGGCCTTTCATCGCCCGGACGGCAGCGGTTACCTGACCCTCACCTTCATCCATGATCGGGAACAAGGCGCTGGTAACCTCCTGGATAAGCCCGATCAAGAGGCCTTCCGCGCCCTCCTGGGTCCCGAGTTCGAGATGTTGATCGATATCCCCCTCAACGCCTTCGCCGATCTCTCCGATTATGTTGTCGAGGAACTGGACGTCTATTTCCACCACCTCCAAGGCCGGGAAAGGGCCGTCCTGGAATCTAGCCTCATGCCGGCCCTGACCCAACTGCTCGGGCTAGCCTTCAAGCCCCTTCAGGAATGGCCGCCCCGGCCGCTGGCCTGAGGTGCCGATGGTAGCGCCGGCTTGCCCGCGGCCCGGTTAGGCAAGCCCGGCCTCAACCCGAAAAAAATGGGTTCGTTTCGTAATTTGGCCATTTTTGGCCGCTTCAGCCAGCAATCTAAGGCAGCAAGATGTTGGATTTTATCCGTGACTGACTGGATTCATATGCTCGCGGGGCTATGCTCCCGCGGGAGAAATCCGGAGAAAACCCATGTCGATTCAGCCAACACCCTACTATCGCTTCGAGGACTATCTGGCCACCGAGCGAGAGTGTCTCGACGCGAAACACGAATACTGCGCGGGCGAGGTCTTTGCCATGGCCGGGGCCTCATACAACCACAATCTGATTACCGCCAACCTGATCAGGAGGCTTGGGAACCAACTGGAGGAGCGTCCCTGCACCGTGCTGGCCAACGACATGCGTCTGCGCATCCAGACCGCCGACGCCTGTGCCTACCCGGACGTTGTCGTGGTGTGCGATAAGCCGGTATTTCATGACGACCGCCGCGACGTCCTGACCAATGCGACCCTGGTGGTCGAGGTCCTCTCCCCCTCGACCGAGGGCTACGACCGCGGCGGCAAATTCGCCATCTACCGCGGCATGTCAAGCTTGCGCCAGTATGTGCTGGTCCCTCAGGACCGATTCGCCATTGATGTGTTTACCCGCCAGGCGGACGGGCGCTGGCTGCTCGATGCCTACACGGACCCCGTGGCCCCGATCCACTTCGAGTCCATCGGCTGCACCCTGACCCTGGCCGAGGTGTATGACAAGGTTGAGTTCGCGGCGATTGGGGTTGCGACTGATGGCGCGGGGCAATGACCCTCACCGCGCCAGCACCGCACTTGCCCGACCCTGACCGCCAGCCCGATCCCCCGTATTCCGCTGCTTCAGGTTGTGGGTGATTGTCGTTATTGGCTTTTAATGGGTCCGCGACCAGATGCTTGGATCAGGGACTTGGCGGAATGGGCCTGATGGCCCTTTGATCGGATTGCTCTGGGTTCCGGAACCAGTTTAGCTTCTCCCGAAGCTTGACGACCTCGCCGACGATGATGAGGGTGGGAGGCTGGGGTTTTTCCTCGGCAATCACCTCTTGGATGGTGGCCAGGGTACCGGAAAAGACCCGCTGATGAGGGGTGGTACCCTGCTGGATCAGGGCGATGGGCATATCTGGCGAGACGCCGTGGTTTAGCAACTGCCCGACGATGAGCGCCAGGCCCACCAAGCCCATGTAGAAGACCACCGTCTGATGCGGTTGGGCAAGCTGATCCCAGTTGAGATCCATGGTGCCGTCCTTGAGGTGACCGGTGACGAAGGTTACGGACTGGGCGTAATCCCGGTGGGTCAGGGGAATGCCGGTATAGGCGGCGCAGCCAGAGGCCGCGGTGATGCCGGGCACGACCTGGAAGGGCACCCCCTCGGCCGCGAGGGTGTCGATCTCCTCGCCGCCGCGGCCAAAAATAAAGGGGTCGCCGCCCTTGAGGCGCAGCACCCGATGGCCGGCCTTGGCCAGGTCGGCGAGCAGGCGATTGATGTCCTCCTGGCGCATGACATGGTTGTCGCGCTCCTTGCCAACATAGATGCGTTGCGCGTCGCGACGCGTAAGGTCGAGGATGGGCTTGGCGACCAGGCGGTCATGGACCACCACATCCGCCTGTTGCATGAGACGCAGGGCGCGGAAGGTGACCAGGTCCGGATCACCGGGTCCAGCGCCCACCAGATAGACCTCGCCCATACCGCCATTGGAGCGGGCTTCGGCGAGCTCTCGGGCCATGACGGCATCGGCCTCCTCCAGATGACCGGAAAAGACACGATCGGCGATCCCGCCAACCAGGACCCGATCCCAGAACCGGCGGCGGTCACGCTCGTCGGCGAAGCGCGCCTTGACGGCGTCTCGGTAGTGGGCGCAGAGATCGGCGAGGCGGCCGTAGCCCGCCGGTATCATGGATTCCAGTCGGGTACGTAGCAGGCGCGCCAGCACCGGCGAGGCCTTGGTGGTAGAGACGGCTACCACCACGGGTGAACGGTCAATGACCGAGGGCAGGAGGAAGCTGCATGCCTCGGGCTGATCCACAACATTGACCGGGATGCCGCTCGCCTTCGCCAACCGCGCGACGCGCTGGTTGGTCTTGCGGTCGCCGGTAGCGGTGATGATTAACCGCATCCCCTTGATATCCTTGTCCTTGAAGTTTCGATCGCAATGGATCAGGTCCCCGGCGTCGGCTTGATCCTGGAGTTCCGGCGTTAGTTCGGGGGCAACCAGATGGATCCGGGCGTGGGCGCGCCTGAGGCTGGCGACCTTGCGCGCGGCGACCATGCCGCCACCGACTACCAGGCAGGGTTGATCGCGTATATCAAGAAATATGGGTAGTAAATCCATGGGCTTAGGCGTCGCTGGGCAGGGGTGGAGGGGTGGCGGATCGGTTGCTTTAGGGATGAAAACATCTTAATATACTGAAATACGTGGATGCGGGACAGGGCTTTACCTTTGGTTAGCGAGATCGACTCCGTCGGCCTGATGGACAGAATTTCGGCGGGGGAAGATATCTATCTGGTGGACATCCGCACCCCAGCGGAAATTGTCCAGGCCGCCATCCCTAATGCCGTTTACATTCCCATGCATCTCCTGCCCCTGCGGATGAACGAGCTCCCCAGGGACAAGGATGTGGTGCTGTACTGCCGCAGCGGCGCTCGGTCCTACCATGCCTGCCAATATTTGGCCCAACAGGGTTTCGACAAGGCCATCAACCTGCGGGGCGGTATCATCGCATGGGCTCGCCACGGCTTCGAAATCGAACCGGGCCGCCCAGCCTGACCCGGCGTCGC
>JBATOB010000496.1:0-11018 GCA_049290655.1 Chromatiaceae bacterium
GCCCTGCGCACCCCCAGGCCCGATCTGGTGGATGCGGCCCTGGCGTGGGCCCAGGGGGAGGGCACCTATATCCTGGCGCGCTCGGATCCCCGCTATCCCAGCCGGTTGGCGGAACTGGTGGACGCCCCCCTGGTGCTTTACGTCCGGGGCGATCCCGAGGTCCTCCGCGACCCCCAACTGGCCATGGTCGGCAGCCGCAACCCCACGCCCGGGGGGCGGGAGACGACGATCGCCTTCGCCCGCCACCTGGCCGCCTGTGGCCTGACCATCACCAGCGGCCTGGCGCTGGGCATCGATGGCGCCGCCCACGAAGGCGCCCTGGAGACAGGCCGCACCCTGGCCGTCATGGGCACGGGTCCCGATCTCATCTATCCCGCCGCCCATCGCAACCTGGCGCGCCGGATCGCCGCCCAGGGCGTCCTGGTCACCGAGTTCCCCCCCGGCATGGGTCCCAGACCCGAGAACTTCCCGCGCCGCAACCGCCTCATCGCCGCCCTCAGTCTGGGCACCCTGGTCGTGGAGGCCGCCCCCCGCAGCGGCTCCCTCATCACCGCCCGCCTGGCCACGGAGCAGGGCCGCGAGGTCTTCGCCATCCCCGGCTCCATCCATAACCCCCTGGCCCGCGGCTGCCATGCCCTCATCAAGCAAGGCGCCAAACTGGTGGAGACCGCCCAGGACATCCTGGAAGAACTGGCGCCCCTGCTGGTTGGCTACCTGCGCCCCGACCCGCCGCCCTCCCTGGACGGCGAGGGCAGTGACGGGAACCCAGACGTCGGCGGGCGCGGAGCCGGGCTAGACGCCGACTATCGCCGCCTCCTCGACGCCATGGGCCAGGACCCGGCGCATGTCGATCTCCTCGTCCAGCGCACCGGCCTGGCGGCCAACGACATCTCGTCCATGCTGCTCATGCTCGAACTGGACGGCTGGATCGCCGCCTCTCCCGGTGGGCGTTATGGCCGGGTTGGCGGACGCGGGGCCTGAAGGGCTTGGCCCTCAAAAGGTGAAGGTCCCCTCGCGAGCGGTATCACCCGGCAATCGTTTCCTGTCTCGGTCAGTTATAAGGCCCGATACAGATCTCTAGGGAATTATCCAGGCGCTGGTAGCAGACGGAGTCTTCGCCCAGGGTGCCTTTGCGCAGGCGGGCGGGGGCCCCTTGCAGGCTGTAGGCATCCTCCTCGATATTGACCGGATGCGGGCGCCGGGTGATGGCAAACACCTTGCCATCCGGCGTTTTCACCTCGACATCCAGTTTCCCGCATTTCAGGCAGCCCGTGGAGACGCAGATGGTGTTGACGGGCTTGCGACCCTCGACCCGGATCGTGCAGGCGTTCTGGTGGGTAAAGTCCAGGCCTTGGCTTGATAGCGGCACCAAGACCAAGAAGGCGGTTATCAGCGGGTTCTTGCCATTCATCCTCTTTATCCCCATAGCCAAATCCGCCGGGGAGGAGGGGCTTTAGCCCGCCCTGGCCGGCGGCACATACGACTCATCATCACTGGAACCCTGGCATTCCTCAACTCCTTGCCCGAAAAATGTTGCCAGACAAAAACCACCCCTGGCCCATCTTCCCCTTGACGGGGTGCCTGGGAATCGTATTTGCTAAGAGCCTTCCGGGCGACTCGCGTCAGGGCCAACCTTGACCGGCGTCGCATCCAGAACCCCCTAACCCTGCTTGGATGCCCGTCACCGCATGAATCTGGTCGTTGTCGAATCGCCTGCCAAGGCCAAAACCATCAAGAAATACCTGGGCCCGGACTTCGAGGTTGTCGCCTCCTACGGCCATGTCCGCGACCTGGTGCCCAAGGAGGGGGCGGTCGATACGGCGGATGGCTTCGCCATGAAGTACCAGGTCATCGAGCGCAACGAAAGGCACGTCCAGACCATCGCCAGCAAGCTCAAGGGGGCCGAGGCGCTCTACCTGGCGACGGACCCGGACCGCGAGGGCGAGGCCATCTCCTGGCACCTGATGGAACTGCTCAAGAAGCGCCGCCAGCTTGGCGATCGGCCGGTGTACCGGGTGGTATTCAATGAGATCACCAAGCGCGCCGTCCAGGAGGCGGTGGCCAATCCGCGGGAAATCTCGACGGATCTGGTCAATGCCCAGCAGGCCCGGCGAGCCCTGGACTATCTGGTGGGCTTCAACCTCTCGCCCCTCCTGTGGAAGAAGGTGCGGCGCGGACTCTCGGCGGGGCGGGTGCAAAGCCCGGCCCTGCGCCTGATCGTCGAGCGCGAGCTGGAGATCGAGGCCTTCAAGACCCGCGAATACTGGACTATCGCCGCGGATACGGCCAAGGAGGGCAAAGCCTTCGAGGCCCGCCTGACCCAGTTCGAGGGTGGCAGGGTCGAGCAATTCACCATCGGCGACGAGTCCCGGGCCCGGGAGGTGGAGCGGGGCCTGATCGTGGCCGCGGGCGGCCGGCTCAGCGTGGATCGTGTCGAGCGTAAACAGCGCAAGCGCAGTCCGGCCCCCCCCTTCATCACCTCCACCCTGCAACAGGAGGCGGCGCGCAAGCTCGGTTTCACCACGCTACGCACCATGCGCGTGGCCCAGCAGCTCTACGAGGGGGTGGACATCGGCGGTGGCGCCGTCGGTCTCATTACCTACATGCGTACCGATTCGGTCAATCTGGCCAACGAGGCCCTGGACGAGATCCGGGGCTTCGTGGTCGAACGTTACGGCACGGATCATCTTCCCCCCCAGGCCCGTCTCTATAAGACCAAGGCCAAGAACGCCCAGGAGGCCCACGAGGCCATCCGGCCCACCTCGATTCGCCGCCAGCCGACGGAGATTCTGGTCCACCTGACCCGGGAGCAGGGGCGCCTCTACGAGTTGATCTGGAAGCGCACCCTGGCCTGCCAGATGGAGCAGGCGCTGATCGATCAGGTCGCCGTGGACCTGGGGGCGGGGCCGGGCAATGTACTGCGCGCCACGGGTTCCCATGTCGCCTTTCCCGGCTTCATGAGCGTCTATCTGGAGGGGCGGGACGATGCCCGCGAGGCGGATGACGACGAGGAGCGTCAGTTGCCCAACCTCGTGGAGGGTGAGCGCCTGGACCTGCTGGGCATCCGTCCCGAGCAACACTTCACCGAGCCGCCACCCCGCTACTCGGAGGCCAGCCTGGTCAAGGCCCTGGAGGAATATGGCATTGGCCGGCCCTCCACCTATGCCAGCATCATTACGACCTTGCAGGAGCGGGAATACGTCCTGCTCGACAGCAAGCGCTTTCTGCCCACCGACGTGGGCCGGGTGGTCAACCGCTTCCTGACCGAACACTTCACCGCCTATGTGGATTACGACTTCACCGCCCGTTTGGAGGATGAGCTGGATGCCGTCTCCCGGGGCGAGGGCGAGTGGGTGCCCCTGCTGGAACAATTCTGGCGGCCCTTCAAGGAGCGCATCGACCATATCCAGGAGCACGTCAAGCGCAGCGACGTGACCCAGGAGGCCCTGGACGAGGCCTGTCCCCAGTGCGGCTCGCCCCTCTCCATCCGTCTGGGCCGGCATGGCCGCTTTATTGGCTGTACCCATTATCCCGAGTGCGATTACACCCGCGATCTGGGCGAGGGCAAGGATCAGGAACCGACGGCGCCGGAACTGGTTGAGGGACGCGCCTGCCCGGACTGCGGCTCGCCCCTCCAGATCAAGCGTGGTAAGTACGGCAAGTTTATCGGGTGCACGGGCTATCCCAAATGCCGTCACATCGAACCCCTGGAGCGTCCCGAGGACACGGGCCTGACCTGTCCCCAATGCAACAAGGGCACCCTCCTCAAGAAGAAGTCCCGCCGGGGCAAGATCTTCTTTTCCTGCTCAACCTATCCCAAGTGCGATTACGCCACCTGGAACGAGCCCGTGGCCGGACCCTGTCCCCGCTGTGGCTGGCCCATCCTCACCATCAAGGTCACCAAGGCCAAGGGCGCCGAGATTGTCTGCCCGCAGCCGGAATGTAAGCACAGCGAACCCCTGGATGACGCGGCCCAGACCCCGCGCGCGGCGGGTGACGATGACGCCAGCACTTGATGACCCCAGCGCCTTGGATGGCGGCCTGGGGCATCGGCTGCGGCTCGCGGTCCACTGGATCAAGGCCGGTGGCGTCGTCGCCTATCCCACCGAGGCCGTCTATGGCCTGGGCTGCGACCCCTGGAACGGCGAGGCGACCCGGCGCATCCTGACCATGAAGCAGAGGCCCGAGTCCAAGGGCCTGATCTTGATCGCGGCCGCCATCCAACAATTGACCCCCTTCGTGGAGCCTCTGGAGGTGGACCGCATGGCGGCGATCCTGGCGACCTGGCCTGGCCCCTACACCTGGCTGCTGCCGGCCCGGCCGGAAACCCCGCCCTGGCTGAAGGGCCAGCACGCGACTCTGGCGGTGCGGGTCACCGCCCATCCGCTGGCTGCCGCCCTCTGCCGGGCCCTGGGCCAGGCCCTGGTCTCGACTAGCGCCAATCGCGCCACCCGACTCCCGGCCCGAACCGCCCTGGAGGTCCGACTGCGCCTGGGCGGGGCGGGGGATTATCTCCTGGCCGGGCCCTGCGGTGGCCGGGCCCAATGCTCCAGCATTCGGGATGGGCGTACCGGCCGCCTGCTGAGGCCCTGATATTGATTTTTGGAAGTAAGTCCATGGGTGTGCTGGTTGGGGATGTGGGGGGAACCAAGACGGTCCTGGCCCTGGCGGAGAGGGTGCATGGCCGTCTCCATCTGGACCGGGAGCTGCGCTTACCGAGCGGGGACTTTGCGTCCCTGGAGGATCTGGTCCGCCACTATCTGGCGGAGACGGGTCTGGCCCCCGACCGGGCGGCCTTCGCCGTGGCCGGTCCGGTGCGTGACGGCCACAGCGAGATCACCAATCTCCCCTGGATCATCGACAGCCGCCGCCTGGGGGTGGCATTCGGTTGGCGTGACGTTGGTCTGCTCAACGACCTGGAGGCCGTGGCCTGGGGCATCCCCGCCCTGGGGCCGGAGGATCTGGCGGTCCTGCATCCGGGTGAGGAGGGCGCCCAGGGCAACGCCTGCGTCATCGCCGCTGGCACCGGCCTGGGGCAGGCGGGGCTCTTTTGGGACGGCCAGCGCCATCACCCCTTCGCGACCGAGGGCGGCCATGGTGATTTTGCCCCGGCGACGGCCCAGGAAGAGGTGCTCCTGGGCTGGCTGTGCCAGCGTTATGGCCATGTGAGCTGGGAGCGGTTGGTCTCGGGGCTCGGCCTGCGCAACATTTACGAATTTCTCCTGAGCCAGGAGGCCCAGGGTCCGGGGGGCAGCCTGCGGTCGGAGGCGGGCGAGGACCTGGGGGCGGCTATCGCCGCGGGCGCGGCCTCGGGGACCTGTCCCCTCTGCGTCGCGACCATGGCCCTGTTCGTCAGACTTTACGGTCGCGAGGCCGGCAATCTGGCCCTCAAGCACATGGCCCTGGGTGGCGTCTATCTGGGGGGTGGCATAGCCCCCAAAAACCTGGACCTGTTGCGCGGCCCGGACTTTCTGGCCGCCTTCCTGGATAAGGGCCGCATGGCGCCCTTGCTGAGACGGATGCCCGTCAAGGTCATCCTGAATCCGCACACGCCCCTGTTCGGGGCCGCCCGCTTCCTGGACCACCAGCCAGGCTGACATGAATCCCCTCCTATCCCCAAGATACTGGCCAAGCTGGCTGGCGGTGGGGCTGGTGCGGTTGCTGGGCTTGCTGCCTTTTCCCCTCCTCTGGTTGCTGGGCATGGGGCTCGGGCGGCTGGTGGGGCGGATCGCCCTGGGCCGGCGCCGGGTGGCCCGGCGTAATCTGGAACTCTGTCTGCCGGAGCTGTCGCCTCGCGAGCGGGAGCGGCTCGTCTCCCGGCACTTTGGTTATCTGGGGGTGGCCGCCCTGACGCAGGGTCTGGTATGGGGAGCCTCGCGCCGCAGGCTGGCGCGGCTGGTCCAGCTCCGCGACCGGGAGCGTTTCGATGAGTTACGAGCGCGGGGGCAAAACGTCATCGTCCTCCTGCCACACTTCATTGGCCTGGAATTGGGGGGGGCGGCCTTCACCGCCCTGGTCAACCCGGGCATGTTTATGTACCAGAGGATTCGGGACCCGGTGATCGATGCGCGGATGAGGGCCGGCCGGACGCGCTTTGGCGCCCTGTCCGTGGAACGTCAGGATGACCTGCGGGGTCTGGTGCGCAAGATTCGCCAGGGCATCCCCTTTTTCTACCTGCCGGATCAGGACGCCGGTCGCTGGCGCGGCATCTTCGTGCCCTTCTGCGGGGTCCCGGCCTCGACCTACCCTATGCTGGGGCGTTTCGCCCGGCTGGCGGACGCCGTGGTGATCCCTATCCATGCCCGTTACCGGCCCTGGGGCCAGGGTCTGGAGGTCATCTTCGGAATGCCGCTGGCGTCCTTCCCCAGCGGCGACGAGGTCGCGGACACGACGGCCATGAACCAGGTGATCGAGGCCCTGATCCGGACCCTGCCAGCTCAGTATTTCTGGGTGCATCGCCGCTTCAAGACCCGCACGCCCGGTGAGTCGCCCCTCTATCCCCTCGGTCGGCACCGGGCGCACGGGTCCGACGGATGAGGGCGGCGGCAGGCAAGGACTTGCGACCAGGGGATCACGGGGTTCGGCTCCAGGCGGGGCCCTGGCATGGCTAGGCTGGACCCGCGGACCCTGGCCGCCGCCTTGGCCGCCGATCTGCGCTTGCGCCTGGCGGCGGGGCTGGAGCGAGACCGACCTGTATCCGGCGGTTGCCCCTGGCTACCCTGGAGCGCCCTGGCGGCGGCGCTGGTGGGTTTTGCGCTCTTTGTCCTCGGCGGCTACCACGCGGGCTTCCTTACCCTCAACCACCTTGCCGCTGGCGGACCGCCCTGGTTATGGGAGAGGCTGACGGTGCTGGGTGATGCCCGCTTGGCCATTGCCCTGTCGCTTTTTTTCAGCCTGCGCCACCCGCGCCTGTTCTGGGCCCTGATTCTGGTGGCTCTGATAGCGACTGCCTTCACCCATGGCCTCAAGCCCTGGGTCTCGGCCGGACGTCCTCCGGCGGTGCTGGCGCTGGATAGCTTTCATCTGATCGGGCCAGCCCTGCGCAAGTCCAGCTTTCCCTCCGGCCACACGGTGACGGCGGCGGTGCTGCTGGGCGTCTGGCTCTGTTTCATCCAGGGGATGGCCGCGCGGCTGCTGTTGATGGCGCTGGCACTGACGGTGGGTCTCAGCCGGGTGGCCGTCGGGGTGCACTGGCCGATTGATGTGGCCGCCGGGCTGGCGGGAGGCTGGCTGGCTGCCTGGCTGGGTGTCTGGTTGTCCCAACGCTGGGCAGGGGCGGCGGGCCATCTAAGGGTGCATTTGGCCTGCGCCCTACCGGCGGCGGGCGCCGCCTTGATGCTGATCCTGACGGACGGGGGTTACGCCGGGGCGAGGGGGCTGCAAATGGCCATTGGCTATGCGGCCCTGGGCTGGAGTTGTAGCCAGTACCTGCTGGGTCCGCTGGGAGGGATTCTGAAAAGGTGAGAAGAGGTCGGGGCCAACAACCCCGACCTCCGCCGCGGTGGCCTGGAGATCAGAAACTGCCCGTCGCGCCAGCCGTCAGGATGGAGAGCATCTCGCCATTGACGCCAATGGCGATGGCCTGAAGCTCGGCGGGCAAGGAGAAGGCGTTGATGACCATGTCCAGATTGAGCATGAGGAGCCAATTACGCTTGTTGGCATCCTCGACCAGGGCGATACGACAGGGCATGTAGGCGGCATAGATGGTATTGAAGGCCACCATCTTCATGGCGTCCTCGGGGTCGCAGAACTGGAAAATTTCCAGATTCGGCGCGGGGATGCCACGGGCCTGGAGTTCCTTGCCAACGTTCTGGCGGCCAACCAGTTTCATGTTGAGTTCGGCGGCCTTGGACATCATGGCCTCGGAGGCCGCGTCCCAGGTCACGCCCTCCGCCAGGGCCATCTTGATAACGGTTTGACTGATATCGAACATTTCCACGTCCGGATCCTTGGCCTGGGCGGCAGGCAGCCAGGCGAGGGCGAGCGCGAGGAAGGAAGCGAGGAATTTCATGATCGGTTTCCTATGGGCTGCGATTCAAATGGGGACAAGGGGTCCGCTTATTTATCGTCCAGGGTCGAGATGTAGGCGAGGATGTCCTTGATCTGCTGTGGCTCATATTCGGCGAAAGTCTCGTCTTCCTCGTCGTTGGCGTGGATGCGCTCCTTCTTCTTGAACATCGCTATCTGACGCGCCAGATATTCGGAGTACTGACCCGCGAGGGGAGGGGACTCCTTGCGCTTCATGCCTTCGGCCTTACGCCCATGGCAGGTCTTGCAGTCCCCTTGGTAGAGGTCCTCGCCATTTTCCAGATCGAGGCCCTCGGGGGTGGGGATGTCCAGGGGGGAGACCTCAGCCAGGTCAACGTCAGAGAGATAGGCCGCGAGACTCTGGAGATCTGCGTCGGAAAGGTTACGCAGGCCGCCGACTACCGTCATGGCCTGGTAGTCGAGGACTCCCTTCTTGTATTTGTCCATCATACCAACCAGGTAATACTCTGGCAGGCCAGCAAGGCGGGGGTACTTGCCGCCCAGGATGCCCTGGCCATGAAAGCCATGGCAAAGGGCGCACTGGCGGTTGAGGGCCTTGCCGCGCTCCATGTCTGGCTCGGCTTGAAGGGTAAAGGGGGTCAAGGCCACGAGCGAGACGAGAAGCGATCGCGTCAGGGTGTGTTTCATGCTCCAAAACTCCTGATCCGGCGTTGTGTGGAGTTAGCGATACCGCCGGGGCAAGGGGCATGACCCACTGCCATCAGAGGTGCGCCGAGGGATCTTCATTGTTTTTTTGCTTTCCGTCGAGTCGCATGAACAACGGCGAGGCGGGACGGCCGCGATGACCGCAAGAAATTTCCATCCCCACGGTCATCTGTAACATTATGAGATGGTGGGAGTCCTTGCAACTAGCAGAATTATCAAAAACCGGGCCGGGCTGGCATGACCGAGGTCAGATCCCGAGCCAGAATCCTGGGTGCGGGTGCCAAAGCTAGCCGCGCCAACCCTTGACGTCCGCCCCCGGCGCCCATAGTCTGGATAGATTAAGCGCCTCCCCTCCATCCGCTAACGTCTGGTCTTCATCCGATCTTGCCATGTCGCATCCCGATGCCCTGATTCAGTATTGCTGTGTACGCTAATTATTTCGGCCTCAAGGAACTCAGTTTTTCCATCACGCCCGATCCCCAGTACCTTTTCCTTAGTGATCAGCATCGGGAGGCCTTGGCGCATCTGGTCTATGGTGCCGGCGAGAACGGGGGTTTCGTGCTCCTCACCGGGGAGGTCGGCACGGGCAAGACCACGGTCTGCCGGGCCTTCCTGGAACAGTTGCCCGAGCATGTGGATCTGGCCCTGATCCTCCATCCCGCCCTGTCGGCGACCGAGCTTCTGCGCGCCATCTGCGACGAGTTTCGCATCCCCCTGCTAGAGGAGGATCGGACCGCCAAGCGCCTGGTGGATCGACTGCACCGCTACCTGCTGGAGGCCCACGCCCAGGGCCGGCGGCCCGTGCTCATGATCGACGAATCCCAGGACCTCTCGCCGCGGGTTCTGGAGCAGATACGCCTGCTGACCAATCTGGAGACGCCCAAGCACAAGCTGCTGCAAATCTTTCTTGTTGGACAGCCGGAGTTGCGCGAGATGCTGCACAACCCCGGTTTGCGGCAGCTCAATCAACGCATTACCGCCCGTTATCATCTCAATCCCTTCAGTGCCCAGGATACGACGGCCTACGTCCAGCACCGGCTCGCCGTGGCGGGCGTGGATCGGCCCCTCTTTACGCGCTCGGCCTTGCGCCAATTACACCGTGAGTCCAAGGGCGTGCCGCGCCTCATCAATATCTTTTGCGATCGCGCCCTGCTCGGGGCCTGCGTCACCCGCGGTCCCATGGTTACCCGGCGCATCCTGGACAAGGCCATCGCCGAGGTCCAGGACGGCCACTTCTGGCGCAAGCCCTCGCGAGTCGGCCGCTGGGCCGCTCTGGCGGCGGGGCTGCTGGTGGTCGCCATCGGCGCGGGCTGGGGCTATTGGGAATACGCGGGCCGACCCGACCTGCCGCCCCATCTGGCCAGCTTGATGGGGCTGGAACCCGCCCCCGAGCCCCCGAGCCCCGATGCGGTGACCGTAGCCGCCGTGGCCGAGGATCCGGCGCAAATCGCCCTGGCCAAGGCCGTCGCGGACGAGCGGATCGGGGACTTGCTGGCGGGTGGCGAGTTGCTAGCCGCGCGGGATACCGCCCTGCGCCTGTTATTGCAAAAATGGAGCGTGGAATTGGGCCAGCTCTCGGGCCGGGAGGCCTGTGCCCGCCTGAGCACCTTCGGCTTGGAGTGTGAACTGGATCGCGGCGGCTGGAGCCGGGTGCGCGACTACAACCTGCCGGTCTTGCTGCATCTCCAGGACAAGGATGGCCGGGATGGCTGGGCGGCGCTGATCGGCCTGGGCGAGAACCAGGCCACCCTGCAACTGCCGGGGGGCAGGGAGACCCTGTCCCTGGCCGCCCTGGATGGCCTCTGGACGGGCGACTATCTACTGGTGTGGCAGCCACCGCCGGTGGGGGGCACCGTCATCCGTCCTGGCTCCTCGGGCGAGGCCGTGCGCTGGTTGCGCCATCTTTTGACTCAGGTGCCAGCGCTGGAATTCAAGGACGATGGCTCCAACAAGTTCGACCGCAACGTCGAAAAGGCGGTCCGCCGCTTCCAGACCCAGGCCGGGCTGGAGGTCGATGGTATGGCGGGCCCCCGCACCCTGATCCGCCTCGCCACCGCGGTGGACATGCCGGGTCTGCCCAAACTCACCAGCAAGGATTGACTCCATGTCCTACATCCTTGAGGCGCTGCGTAAATCCCAGCAGGATCGCGAGATCGGGCAAGTGCCGACCCTGGCCACCCAACCCCTGTTCATGAGTCAGGAAAGCGGCGGCAATTTCCGGGGGCTGGCCGCGATGGCCCTCGCCGGCCTCGCCGTCGCGATCGCCCTCTACGCCGCCCTGCGCGCTGGCCCCGAGGTTGCGCCCCCCGCGAGCACCCCGGTTC
>JBATOB010000497.1:0-3043 GCA_049290655.1 Chromatiaceae bacterium
GGCGTGGGGATAACTGGTGAATGAGTGTGGAAAAGTTGGGGACAACCCGCCCCAGCGGGTTGTCCCCGGCTTTTCCACACGGCCGCTGGCGGCATGCACGCGTTATCCCCACGGCGTCCGCCCCTACCGCCCTCAGGCCGCCAGTTGGACCGTGCCGCGATGGACCTGGACCGGGGTGGCCCCCGCCAGGCTTTGATGCGGCCGCTCATGGTTATAAAACCAGAAGTAGGCGGTGTTCGCCCCGTCGGGCTAGGCGCGGCTGAATAGGTAGCCTCAGGCGGTGATGGGCGCTGGCGGAGAGGTTGCGCAGGGGTGGCGGCGGGTCAAGCGCCAGGATGTTGCTCCAGGTGGACCACGGCCCGCGATCCGGTGGCGGCGGCATAGCGGCGCAGGGTGCGCAAGCTGGGCAGGGTGCGGCCACTCTCTAGGCGGGCAATAGTCGATTGCGTCGTCCCCATGCGGGTGGCGACCTCAGCCTGGCTTAGCCCGGCACGGGCACGGGCGGCGATCAACTCGCTGGCGACAGCGAACTCCTCCTCCAGGGCGTCATATTCGGCCCGTACCTCGGGATCGCGCAGCAAGTCGGCTTTCAGGTCGTCAAAGTCAATCGTCGTCATCGGTCAAGCTCCGTAAACGGACGCGGGCCAGTGCCAGGGCAGTGCGCGGGGTCTTCTGCGTCTTCTTGATGAAGACATGGATCACGATCAGCCGTTGGCCGGAACGTGCCACATAGATGGCACGGGCAATGCCATCGCGGCCCGTCAGGCGCATCTCCCACAGCTTGTCCTCCAGGTGGCGGATATGCGGCATCCCCACTTGGCGGGGTCCGTGCTCCGCGACCAGCTCCGCCACACGCAGGAAGCGGGCGAGGATGTCGGGCGGCAGGGCGCGTAACTCGCGCTCCGCCTCCGCGATCAATTCAACGTGCCACGTCATGAGTATATCGCTTTTTTGAGATTGTCGGCGGGGTGATCAGGCCGTGCGATGGCGCCGGGCGGTGATGTTGACCACCTTGGCGGGTTCCTGGCCTTCAAGGTGGCGTTCTCATTTCTCCAGGGCGGCGGTCTTCTCGGGCAAATAGCTGTGCTTGTCGTAATGGACGGCCTGCACGCCACCAATGCCATGTGAAAGCAGTTGCCCGCGAAGGTCCACGCTGAAACCAATGGCGGCCATTTCGGTTTCAGCGGTGCGGCGCAGATCCCGGAACAGAAACGACGGCCCCCCCATTTGGGTGGCGAGTTCCGATACCCGGCGGCTCAGGGTATCCAGCGACACCACGGTTTTGGACGTTGCGAACAGCGACGGGTCCGCTTCCTCGGGGCGCACCTCCCGGGCACGCACCACCAGGGCCTGGCACAGATCGGCGGCGATGGGGCCAAGGGGCAAACGATGTTCCCGGGGTAGCTGGCGCCGACCCTTGGAATCCAGCAGCCGCAGTACGCCGGATGCCGGGTCGAAATCGCTCGCCTTGGCGCGTAGCAGTTGCTCGCCACGCTGGCCACCCGCATACAGGGCCAATTTCAGGGCGTGATCCGCCAGCCCTTCACCCAGCCTACCGATGAAGGCCCGCAGCTCCTCACGGCTCAGTACCCGCGAGCAGGGACGAACAGGGATGGCCTTGATCCCGGCTACCGGGTTGGTCGCGATCTCAAACGGGATCATCGCGGCGGGGGCCTCGGTGTCGCCTTCCGCCCGCAGGGCTAGGTTGAAGGCGGCGAACAGATAGGCCCGCGTCTTACCAGCGGACCGCTCCCGGCCAGATTCGCGTACCTCACGAATCCGAGTAGCTAAGGCGGCCTTGGTGACTTCCTTGGCGGGTAGGGCGGCCAGATCGGGGGCAGGGTCGAGAATGTTGACCTTGAACAGGGATCGTGAATCCCGGGCGCTTTGGCCCTTGCCTTGCCGGTCCAGGTGATCGCAATAGGCCCTCAGTAAAGCGGCCAGGCTATAGCGGTCCCGGTCCTCTGCCGCTCGTCTGGCGGCAACCTCTGCGGCTTCGGCCTTGGCCTTCAGCCTGGCCTGTTCTTCAGCCGCCAGCCGGTCTTGTTCTTCCTGCCAGGCTTTCGGGTCAGGGATGCCGCCCTGGATCATGCGCTGCAATTCGCCGGCCCGGTCGCGGGCTTCGGCCAGGGTTAGCCCTGCCCGGCCTGTTTCGTCGTAGGTGCCCAGACTCATATCCATCACCTTGCGATTGACGGAATACCTGAACAGGGCCACCAGAGACTTGGCCCGAGTGCGCTTGATCCACAAGGAACCGTTCCCTCGTTTCCCATCAACCCGGTAGGCTTGACAGGGTTCCAATGCGCGAATCTCTTTGCTTACCTCTTTGACGGTCAGCATGGCTTGCTCTCCTCTCCCGAACACAACATGAACACAACAAGGCGGCGGCTAGCAGCGTTCCCTAGCGGAAACTAGCGGAAACTAGCGGAAACTAGCGGAAACTAGCGGAACTTAGAATAGGATAAAAACCCATACTGAGCAATAGGTTGACACAAAAAAGCGGAGGAGAGCGGAAGGCGGCGGAAACTACCGGAAAGCTCAGAAAGGGGCCAAAGTAGGACTTAAAATCCTTCGACGCGAGTCATGCGGGTTCGAGTCCCGCCCCGGGCACCACTGATTTAAAAGCGAAGATGGCGATAAAAGAGACTTTTTGGCATCGTCGCGGGTGATCTCGCGGATGTTTAGGGCGGGGTAGGATCGCTGGCTGATGCCGAAGTTGGTCACGCCACCGGGATTTTTGGGGTGGTTGACAAAGCGGTCCCCGATATCCAGACGCTCAAGCGATGAGGTCCGCTGGGGAGGGAAGGCACATCCTTGTGCCGAAGGCCGAAGGCCGAAGGGCCTGGTCCGATTGCGAGACTAGGGTTAGCGCTTGCCGCTCATGCCGCTCATGCCGGACATCCCTGACTGGCCGCCCATGCCGCCCATGCCGGACATTCCCGACATGCCGCCCATGCCGCCCATGCCGGACATCCCTGACTGGCCGCCCATGCCGCCCATGCCGGACATTCCAGACATGCCGCCCATGCCGCCCATGCCGCCC
>JBATOB010000498.1:0-5533 GCA_049290655.1 Chromatiaceae bacterium
TCGGTATCCAGGGCCGGGTGATGGCGAGCGGGGGACGCCGTGAATACGTCCCTGTAGGCTTGGCGACAGCCTCCCTGCTGTCGACACCCCCCCCCACCGCCCCCCGACCCTCTCGTCACCCGCCCAAGCCTGACGCGCGATGGGTATAAATATCGGCCCTTCATGGCTCGGCCCTCGTCACATCGCTGCTCCTGAGTTCAGGTAGCTATAGAGGCTAGCGCCCACCAGGACGGTGATGACCCAGAGCGTCAGGGCGCGGCGGATTAAGCCCAGGGCGCGGTCGATGTCCCGGGTACTCGCCGGTCGCCCCGCCCCAAGCGGGGGCCGGACCTGGGCGATGCCATGGTAAATGGCCGGACCGCCCAGCAGGACACCGAGACTGCCGGCGCCGGCGGCCATCACCGGGCCGGCGTTGGGGCTCTTCCAGGCCGGGCCCTGCTGGCGCCAGCAGGCCAGGGCCTGGGTGACATGGCCGGTCAGGGCATAGCTCAGGGCCGTCAGCCGCGCGGGTGCCCAATTCAGCAGGTCGTCCAGGCGCGCCGCCGCCCAGCCGAAACACCGATAGCGCTCGGTACGGTAGCCCCACATGGCGTCCAGGGTGTTGGTCAGCCGATAGAGCAGGATGCCGGGTGCCCCGGCTACCAGAAACCAGAAGAGGGCACCGAAGATGGCGTCGTTGCCATTTTCCAGCACGGATTCGACCGTCGCCTTGGCGATGGCCGCCGCGTCGAGGTCGGTGGTGTCGCGACTGACCAGGCAGCCCACCGACTGGCGGGCCTGGGCCAGGTCGCCAACCGCCAGGGCATCGCGCACCCGGCCGGCGTGTTCACCCAGGCTGCGCCAGCCAATGGCGAGATAGAGCACCAAGAGGTCCAGGACGAGGCTCCATGGCCAGGGGGCGACGAGGAGGGCGATCAGGGTGAAGGGCAGGATGAGCAGTAGGAGGGCTAGGATACCTCGCCAGCGGGCATCACCCCAGAGACGGTTTTCCAGGGCCTGGGCCAGCCAGCCGAAGCCGATCAGGGGGTGAAAGCGGCGCGGCTCCCCGAGCCAGGCGTCCAGAGCCAGGGCCAGGGGCAGGATGAGGGCGCTGGTCATGCCGCCACTCATGTCGCTGGAACCGTCAAGGTCCGCCAGGCCTGGAAGAAGGCCTCCTCGGCCAGGGGATCGGGAACCCGATCCTGGGCAACCAGCGCCAGGGTCAGGATGGCCTCATCCGCCGCGTCGAGAAAATGGACCTCACGCCGCTGGTTGCCCTGGCGGAGGAACCAGGCTTGGGCGATACGCGAGGCGTCGATGTGCAGGCGGGACCCTGGGATTTCAAGGGTTAGGCAGTCGTCGCGCCCACTCTCGCCCCCATCCCGGTTGAATGCGAGGCGATCCAGCCGCCATTCCGCCGCCAGACCCGCCGGACTCTGGATCTCCAGCCGAACCGGCCCCCAGGTCGGGATCGTCCGCAACAGCGCCTGCTCGGCGCCAACCCTGACCGGGGCCGCGACCAGGCCAGCCGCGTCCTCGGCCTGGCGGTCGGCCATGTCACAAACCTCACGAGCTCCGGCCAGCCCGATGGCCTGAAGGAGTTCTCCCAGGGGAACCCCGCGGTCCCGCGCCAACGCCGCCAGCGATCCCCCCTGGAGGTGCCCGAGCTGCTCGCGGAGCGCGGCCTGCCAGCCCTCCAGGCCCAGGCTCAGGGAACGACCGGCCCGCTCGCCCGACCTGGGGTCGCCGGTCATGGCGTCGTACTTTTGGGCATAACCGCGCGGCGTGACCATGAGCCCATCCTGGACGTAGGTGCTGGCGTTGCCGATTAGGACCGTGGATAGCATACCGATCTGGGCCTCCGCCAGGGCGCCGAGGTGGGTCAAATGAATCTCCTGGCCCTCGCGGTAGGCGGATTTGACGATGGCCACCGGCGTCCCGGGTTGGCGGTGTCTCAGGAGAATGCGTTGGGCCTCGATCAGGTGCTGGGTCCGCCGGCCACTGCGTGGATTGTAGAGGGCGATCACGAAGTCGCCGCGCGCCGCGGCGGCAAGCCGCCGGGCTATGACGGGCCAGGGGGTCAGGAGGTCGGAGAGGGAGATGGAGCAGAAATCATGGGTCAGGGGCGCCCCGACCAGGGAGGCACAGGCGGAGAGGGAGGTAATGCCGGGTATCACCTCGACCTCGATGTCGCCTCCGGGGTGCCAGCCGGAGCGCAGCAGCATCTCGTAGGTGGGGCCGGCCATGCCATAGACGCCAATGTCACCGGAGGAGATGAGGGCCACGCGCCGACCGGCCTGGGCGTACTCATAGGCCGCCACGCAGCGGTCAAGCTCCTCCGTCATGCCCTTGCGGATGACCTCCTGACCGGTCAGAAGATGCTGAATCAGCTTGATGTAGGTGCCATAGCCAATGATCACCTCGGCCTCGGCCAGGACCTGGCGGGCGCGCAGGCTCAGGTAGTCCTCGGCGCCAGGGCCCAGACCCACCAGGAATATCTTGCCCCGGGGGGCGGTCGCTGGGATCGAACCCGCCGAAGCGCCTTCATTCATGGATGCGACTCCAGGCAATGGAGACCGTGGCGTTTTTGCCATCGGGGCCCCGATATTTGAATTTTTCCAGCACTAGATCCTCCATCCGGCTGTTCGCGGCCAGCAGGGCCGCGGCCTCCGCGACCGCGGGCGTCCCCATGTAGGCGAGGACCGTCGCGGACGGATTGGGCACCGGGACCTGGGCTAGTTCGGCGGCGCTGAAAAGGCGCAAGGGCCAGCCCTGGCGGTTGGCTAACTGGAGGATGGCCTCCTCGTCACGCTTTTTGTCGATGGTGGCCAGGGTCGCGACCGCGACCGGCTCCAGATTGACACTGGCCAGGGCCTGCATGACCGCGGTGCGCAAGGTCTCGGGGGCGGTACCGCGATCACAGCCGACGCCCAGGGTGACGCGCCTCATGGCTGATCCTCGGGTGGCCGATACACCACCAGGCGCTCCGCGAACCGTTGCCACAGATCCGGGGAGATGGCGCGGCGCGTCACCCAGAGCAGGCCCCGAAAGGCCTCCGGGTCGATCTCCTCGAAGTGCGCGAAGACCTGGATATTGGCCGGGGGGGGCGTCGCGCGGCGCCACCAGTCGCGGCGGCCGGCCTCCTGCACCAGGGCGATGGGCTCGCCATTGACGACATGAGCGGAGACGCGGGTGACGTTGATCTTGGGGGCCTCCAGGCGCCAGCCCAGTTCCCGGCCCAGGAGATCGACGGCGAGGGTCTGGCCGACATCCGAGGCGGTGGTCAGCACGGCGGTGGCGCCGAGCAGGGCCGCCAAGTGTTCGGCGGAGGCATTGGCCCCGCCCACATGGCCGGACAGGGCGGGGATGACGAAGCGCCCGGCCTCGTCCACCACCAGCACGCCGGGGTCCTGGTGCTTGGACTGGAGGTGAGGGGCGATGAGGCGGATCACGGCCCCCAGGGAGACGAAAAAGACGATCTGGTCATAGGTCGCGAAGAGGGTGCCGATCTGGTCCTTCAGCGCCCCCGGGTAGGGGATGAGCCGCGGGCTGGGGCCAGCCGCGCTCCTGGTGGCGTCATCCGCCGGGGGTCCGTCAGCCGCGGCCGGGTCGGGCGGGGCTATGGCCGGCCAGGCTGATTCGGCCGCGGCCGAGGCGAATCTGGCGGTGATGACCAGGTCCACCTGGCTGGCGATCCCGCTCGGCGAGGCTGCGGAAACCAGGGATTCAGGCCCGGCGACCGTCAGACCCGCCTTGACCCGTGGGTCAGCGGAAGGTAACCCTTCGGGCCCCTCTCTCCAACCCTCCCCTGCGGGAAGGGAGGGAGTTGGGGGATCAGCTGCTTCGACTGTTGCGGTTGACCTGGCAACCGTCAGACCCAACCTGACCCGTGGGTAAGCCGGAGGTAACCCTTCGGAACCCTCTCCCCAGCCTTTCTCCGCGGGGGGGGAGGGAGTCGGAAGATCCGGGCTGGCGGCCACCAGAAGCTGGGCCAGGGCCCCCGCCTGCCGGGCTCCCCGGCGCGTGATGGCGACCAAGGCTATCCGCCCCGAGGACATCATGGTGTGGCTGCCTCGTCCCGGGCCGCCGGATTACGGCAGCCGCGTAACACATCGCCCTTGGGCCGATTGGGGTTGTGGACCAGCAGGAGGGACAGATAATTAACGGTCTCGTGGCGAATCTGGGCCAGGTCCCGGACCGTCCGCTCCTCGGGGCAGCCCACTTTCTCCACGAAGCTGGCGTAGGGCAGCAGGCCGCGTCTCTCCAGCAGCTCGATGATGTCCCCCAGCAGGGGTTTGACCTTGAGAAGGACCAGGGTATCGAACTCGTCCAGCAGGTGATCGATGGTGTGGATGCCATAACCGGCGGGGAGGATGGCCAGGGTATCGTCCGCGTCCGCCAGGGCCAGACCCAGGTGCGCGGCGGCGGCCTGGTAGGAGGTGACCCCGGCCACCACCTCCACCCGAATCCCGGCATCCAGGGCGGTGACGGTGCGCGCCAGGTGGCCGAAGGTGGAATAGGTGGAGGCATCGCCTTCCACCAGGAAACAGACATCCCGCCCCGCCTCGAGCTGTTCCAGGACGGTTTGGGCCGCCGCCAGCCAGTGCTTGGCCAGGATCTCGGCGTTGTGGGTCATGGGGAAACAGAGGGGGATGGCCTCATCCGGCACCGCCAGCCCGGCGCGCTGGGCGATGTCCAGGGCGAAGCTATCCCCACCCGGTTTGCGCACCGGGTAGGTCCAGAGGCCATCCCCCGTCAGCAGCTCCCAGGCCCGGCGGGTGATGAGTCCCGGATCGCCGGGGCCCAGGCTGACGCCCCGGAGGCAGCCCTTGGCCCTGGCCCCGGGGCTCGCTACTGGGTGGTCCCGAGCCTGGTCTATCACTTTATTCGCAAGGGTCATCGCGATCTCCGGGTGTGGCGGTCAGGATCCACACCGGGTTCTCGGGTACCAGGCGGTGCATGTCGAGGATGGGCTGGCCGCGGGAGGCCTGGATCTGGGTGACATCCCAGCGGGCTTGCAGGGTCTTGAGTTCAGTCATGGCGAGGTGCAGGTTCTCGAAGGTGACGAAATTCATCACCAGCCAGCCCTTGGCCCGCAGGCGGGTCAGGGCGAGCTGGATCAAGGCGGCGAGTTGCCCCCCGGAACCGCCGATGAAGACGGCGTCGGGGTTGGGCCAGTCCGCCAGGCCCTGGGGGGCCTGGGCCTGGATCAGGCGGTAATTGGGGATGCCGAGGCGGCGGCGATTCTCCCGGGCGATGGCGGCATCCTCGGGGTTCTTCTCGATGGCGTGGACGAAGCCCAGGGGGCAGAGGCGCGCCGCCTCCAGACCCACGGCACCGGAGCCCGCGCCGATGTCCCAGACGATGCTGTCGGCGCGCAGTTGCAGGCGGGCCAGGGACAGGGCGCGGGCCTCGCGCTTGGTGATCAGGCCCCGGTCGGGCTGGCGCTGGCGGAAGCGCTCGTCCGCCAGACCGAAGAGGACCGGGGCGGGGGCGGGTGCCTGGCGGGTCAGAATGACCAGATTGGGCTCGGCAAAGGTCATGGCGGCGGCCT
>JBATOB010000499.1:0-4686 GCA_049290655.1 Chromatiaceae bacterium
ATCTGCCCCTCTTTCTGCTGCGGGAACTGGCGCATGGCCTGGAGGACGCCTCCAGCCCGCAGATGACGCGCACCGCCGTCGGTATCGACGCCCGCAACCAGCCCGAACGGCTCGGCGAGGTCCCGGAACTGGTGACCGACCTGCGGGGGCGCGGGGTCGAGTGTCACGCCATGTATCTGGAGGCAAGCCCCGAGTCCCTGATCAAGCGGTTCAGCGAGACCCGGCGCAAACACCCCCTCACCGCCGAAAACCGGTCCCTGGCGGAGGCCATCAAACTCGAGCGGACCCTGCTGGCACCCATCCTGGACATAGCGGACCTGCGCATTGATACCACCCATACCAATGTCCACCAGTTGCGGGATCGGGTGCTGGGCCACTTCCAGGAATCGAGCCCGCGCCAGGTCTCGCTGCTGATTCAGACCTTCGGCTTCAAACAGGGCGTGCCCCGTGACGTGGATTTCGTCATCGATGTCCGCTGCCTGCCGAATCCCCATTGGCAGCCCCACCTCCGCCCCCAGACGGGCCGCGACCCCGAGGTCGCCCGCTTCCTGGAGGAATCGCCCGAGGTCGCGGAGATGGTCCAGGACCTGTCCCGCTTCTTCGAGCGCTGGGTCCCGCGCTTCGAGGCCGATGGACGCAGCTACCTCACCATCGCCATCGGCTGCACGGGCGGCCAGCATCGCTCGGTCTATGTCGGGGAAAGGCTGCGCGACCACTTCGCCGCCCTGGGCCGCAAGGTCATGCTCCGCCACCGGGAACTCTCATGAGCGTCGGACTCCTCCTTATCACCCACGGCGACATCGGCGCCAATCTGCTTTACACCGCCACACGCATTCTGGGCGGCACCTGCCCGGTCGCCGCCCGCGCCTTGGCGGTCACCGACGAAACCCAGCGCGACTCTTTGCTGGCCGAGGCCCTGCGACTGGCACTGGAGGTCGATAGCGGGGATGGCGTTCTGGTTCTCGCCGACCTGTACGGCTCCACGCCGGCCAACATTGCCTGCTCCTTGCAAGACGGACCGGGGGCGATCCAGATCGTCGCTGGCCTGAACCTGCCAATGCTGGTCCGGGCGCTATACTACGCCAGCCTACCCCTGACGGAACTCGCCACTAAGGCGGAGGCCGGGGGGCGCGATGGCGTCTTGATCTGCGCCAGCCAGCAATGCGCGGCCATGGGAGTCATGCCTTGATTATCAAGGAAGTGGAAATCCTCAACCGGCTGGGTCTGCATGCCAGGGCCTCGGCTAAATTCGTCACCTGCGCGGGCGCTTTCAGCAGCCTGATCCAGGTTGAGCGCGACGGCCGCAAGGTCAATGGCAAGAGCATCATGGGGGTCATGATGCTGGCCGCCGCCCAAGGGGCGCGCATCACGCTGCACATCCAGGGCGAGGACGAGGTCCCGGCCTACGCCGCCCTGGAGAGCCTCATCGCCGATCGCTTCGGGGAGGGCGAATGACGGTCGTCCTGGTCGGACTCGGCGTCTCCACCAGTCAGGCCGTCGCCTTGGGTCCGGCCTATCGGATAGAGCGCGGACCCATGTCCGCCTCGCCCCGGGTCATCGATCCGGGTGATGTGCATATGGAAATCGCGCGCCTGGAGGATGCGCTGGCGGCCTCCCAGAGGGCACTCCAGGCGGTACGCCATCAAGTTTCACGGGCCTCGCCGCTCAGCCTGGCCGAGTTCATCGACTCGCACCTGCTGATTCTGGAAGACGCGGCCTTGGTGGAACCGGCCCGCGACCTCATCCGCAACCACCTCTTTTCGGCGGAATGGGCCTTGCGGCAGCATCGCGACGATCTGGCGCGCATCTTCGACGAGATGGACGACCCCTACCTGCGCAGCCGCCGTGATGATATCGACCAGGTCATCCATCATATCCTGGGCTTCCTCGTCGCCAGCACCCCCGACGCCCCGGGGATCCGCGAGCCCGAGAGCGAGATCTCCGGCTGCGTCATCGTCGCCCATGACATCTCTCCGGCCGATACCCTGCTGCTCCGCCATCGCGGCGCCGTGGCCCTGGTGACCGAGTTTGGCGGCCCCCTGTCCCACACCGCCATCCTCGCCCGCAGCCTCAATATCCCCGCGGTCATGGGGGTACGCAACGCCACCCGCTACCTGCATCAAGGCGAGATCCTGGTGGTGGATGGCGAGGCGGGGACCGTCATCGCCGGCGCCGACTACCGGATACTCAATCACTATCGCCAGCGCCTCATCGCCCTGAGCGCCCGGCGTAACCGGCTGCGGCGGCTGCTCCAGGATCCCTGCCAGACCCGGGACGGCCAGCCCGTGGAACTCCTCGCCAACCTGGAACTCCCCGACGACACCCAGCTCGCCCGCGCCAACGGCGCCGTGGGCGTAGGCCTCTACCGCACCGAGTTCCTGTACATGAATCGCGAGGGGCAGCCCAACGAGGAGGAACACCTGGCCGCCTATCGCCAGGTTATCCAAGGCCTGGGCGGCATCCCCATCACCATCCGCACCCTGGACCTGGGGGCGGACAAACAGGTGGATGGCTCCGCCTCGGCCCATTGCGCCGCCGCCTGCAACCCGGCCCTGGGACTCCGCGCCATCCGTCTCTGTCTCAAGGATCTGGACCTCTTCCGGCCCCAGTTGCGCGCCATCCTGCGCGCCTCCGCGGAGGGCCCGGTGCGGCTCATGCTGCCCATGCTCACTAATCTGGGGGAGGTGGACCATACCCGGGCCCTCCTCGCCCAAGCACGCCGGGAGTTGACTCAGGAAGGCCTGCCGTTCGACCCCAGGATGCCCGTCGGGGGCATGATCGAGATCCCCGCCGCCGCCCTCTGCGCCGACGCCTTCGCCAACCGGCTGGACTTCCTCTCCATCGGCACCAACGATCTGATCCAGTACACCCTGGCCACCGATCGCATCGACGACACGGTCAACTACCTCTACGACCCCCTGCACCCGGCCGTCCTGCGCCTGATCCAGATGGTGATCGCGGCGGGCCGCCGCCAAGCCACCCCGGTGGCCATGTGCGGCGAGATGGCCGGCGACCGCCGCTTTACCCGCCTGCTCCTGGGCCTGGGCCTGCGTCAATTCAGCATGCAACCGGGAGCTCTGCTGGAGATCAAGGAAATCATCCTCGATGCCGATACCGCCCGGCTCGAAGACGCCGTCACCGACCTGTATGGCCGCCTGGATAACGAACCGGCGGAGGATCTGCTGGATGCCCTTAATCGGGGCGATTAGCCGCGTCCGGGAGGCGCGAGAGCTTCAGAGGTCGAGGCTGATCCAGACGGGACAATGGTCGGAAGGCTTGTCCATGGCGCGGATATCGTAGTCGATGCCCACATCCACCAGACGGCTGGCCAAGGGGGCGGTGACTAGGACGAGGTCAATGCGCAGGCCATGCTTGGGTTCGCGCTCAAAGCCACGGCTGCGGTAATCAAACCAACTGAAGCGATCATCGATATCGGGATATTTCAGGCGATAGGCATCCACCAGGCCAAAACCCTGGAGGGTGGCGAGCCATTCCCGCTCCTCGGGCAGAAAGCTGCATTTGCCTTCCCGTAGCCAGCGCTTGGCGTTGTCCGCGCCTATGCCGATGTCCAGGTCCAGGGGCGCCACGTTCATATCACCGAGGATGACCAGATTCTGGTCCGGGGTGAAACACCCGCGCGCATAGGTGGCCAGGTCCGCGTAGAACTGCCGCTTGGCGGGGAATTTGACCGGGTTGGCGCGGCCCTCTCCCTGCGGGAAATAGGCGTTGATAACCGTGACCGCCTCGCCACTGGGCAGGGCATAGCGGCCGGTGATGACGCGGCGCTGGACATCCACGGGGTCCGTGGGAAAGCCCTTGGCAATCTCCAAAGGTTCCGCCTTGCTGAGCAGGGCTACCCCGTAATGGGATTTCTGACCATGGAATTCAGCGTGGTAGCCAAGACCCGCCGTGATGTCGAGGGGAAATGACTCGTCATGCACCTTGGATTCCTGGAGGCCGATGACGTCGGGATCATGGCGGACCTTGAGCGCCTCCAATTGATGGGGCCGGGCGCGAATGCCATTGATATTGAATGAAACAATCTTGAACATGGTCAGTGCCTCGCGATCACTCGCCGCAGGGCGACCTGGGCGCGGTTGGCGGGGGTGGCGAAACCAATGCCAACATTACCGCCGGTCGGCCCCAGCAGGGCGGTGTTGATCCCCACCACCTGGCCGCTCAGGTCGATGAGGGGACCGCCGGAATTGCCCGGGTTGATAGATGCGTCGGTCTGAATCAGGCCACCGACCCCGACACCCCCCATGCCCTCGCGCCCCAAGGCGCTGATAATGCCAGACGTAACCGTCTGGCCAATGCCAAAGGGGTTGCCGATAGCCAGGACGAAATCGCCCACTTCCAGCCGATCCGAATCGCCAAATTGCAGGGCCGAGAGGCCGGGCGGGACGGGCGTCAGCACCAATACGGCAATATCGGCCCCAATATCCGTGCCCAACAAGCGGGCAGAGAAGCTGCGCCGGTCCTTGAGGGTGACCGTAATGCGGCTGGCATCCTTGATGACATGGGCATTGGTCAGCACGTATCCCTGGGCGGCATCAACGATAAGCCCGGAACCTACGCTCTGCTGACGCCCACCTTCCACGGACTCAGGGAAGGGGATATCCATGGTCTCCAGAAAGCGGCGAAAGTTAGGGTCGCTCAGAAAGGGGTGATCACGCTGGGGAATAG
>JBATOB010000500.1:0-8230 GCA_049290655.1 Chromatiaceae bacterium
CGGCGGAAGCGGCCGTATGGGGTGAGCGTTGGCCCTATCTCACTCTGGACCTTTATCGGACCAGGATTGACTATCCGATCCAGCCGGTGGTGATCCTGATGGACCCGGCGGACGCCGGCGGTTTCGCGCGCGATTGGCCGCGGGAGATACCCAAGGAGGGGATGCACCTGGGCTATGCGGTGCAGTGGTTTGCCTTTGTGGCCATTGCCCTGCTCATCTGGCTGCGACTTAGCGTACGGTGGGGCGGGCGGAGGGGGCAGGGATGAGGCCCTGGCAGGGGGCTGCTCCCCCGGCTGCCGGCAATGACGCGAGGGCCAAGCCGAGCCTCAGGCCCCTGCTGGTCATGTTCGCCGTCTTCGCCGCCCCCGTGCTGGCGGCCTGGTTCCTGTACTTCAACCCAGAATATCTGCCGAGCGGGCGCGGCAATCTGGGGGAGCTTATTACCCCCGTGGTTGCGCTCCCTGCCGACCTGGCCCTGGTCACCTCCACGGGGGTGCCGTTGGATCGGGAGGTCCTGGCAGGCAAGTGGACCCTGGTCTTCTTGACCGGGGGGGGCTGCGCTGACCCCTGCCGGGCGCGGCTAGGGGACATGCGGCAGATCCGCCTGGCCCTCGGCGAGGCGAGCCTGAGCACGGAGCGGCTGCTGGTCATGACCGAACCGAGCGGACAAGCAGTGAGCACCGAACTCGCGCGCGAATTTGGCGGCATGCAGGTGGCACTGACGGACACGATGGGCGGGGAGCGGTTGCTGGGGCTCCTGCGGCAGGGCAATGCGGCCCTTGGCCGGCTCTACATCCTCGATCCCATGGGCAACCTGATGATGCGTTATGCACCGGATGCCCCGGCGAAAGATACCCTTAAAGACATGGGACGCCTCATCAAGGCCTCCCGAAACTGGATAAAAGGTGCAGGCTATGGCCACAAGTGAGATAACCCTGACCAAGTCCCAGGATCTGGCCTGGAGACGCTACTACGACCTGACTAAACCCAAGGTGGTGGCGCTCATCCTGTTCACCGCCTTGGTGGGGATGCTCCTGTCCACCCCTGGGATGGTCCCCGTGCAGCCCCTGGTCTTCGGACTGCTTGGCATCGGGCTGGCCTCGGCCGCCGGGGCAGCCCTGAACCACGTGGTCGATCAGCGCATCGACGGCATCATGGAGCGTACCCGCAACCGGCCATTGCCCAGCGGCGACCTCGATGCCCCCCATGCCCTGGGCTTTGCCCTGGCGCTGGTCGCCTTGTCCATGCTGATCCTGACGACCCTGGTCAATGCCCTGACCGCCGCCTTGACCTTCGCCGCCTTCATCGGTTACGCCGTGATCTATACGAGCTATCTCAAGCGGGCCACGCCCCAGAATATCGTCTGGGGCGGCATCGCGGGGGCGGCCCCGCCGCTGCTCGGTTGGACAGCCGTCACCGGGGAGGTGAGCGGCTTCGGCTTACTGCTCGTCATGATCATCTTCCTCTGGACCCCCCCGCATTTCTGGGCCCTGGCCATCAAACGCCGCGCCGAGTATGCCAAGGCCGGCATTCCCATGCTCCCCGTGACCCACGGCGTGGAGTTCACCAAGCAGCAAATCCTGCTTTACACCCTGATGCTTTTGATCGTCTCGCTCATGCCTTTTCTAGGGCACATGGCGGGGCTGTTATATTTGGGTGGGGCCCTGGTCCTGGGTACGCGCTTCGTCTATTTCGCCCTGCGTCTCTGGATCAGCGATGGTGATGGCATGGCGATGCCCACCTTTCTGTATTCCATCCGGTACCTGATGTGGCTCTTCGGGGTGCTGCTGGTGGATCATTATGTGATGGCGCTGATTTAGGTCCCCCGGCGTGGCGGCCGAGGGCTGGCGATAAAGGCCTTCATGACCACCAGGACGAAGAGGATGCCACCGACGATTGCCAGCAGACCTCCGATCCCCATGACCCCCATGGCGGCCTTGGCCGACAAGGTGTCGAGGCCTTGGGCAGCGCCGGCGGTTTTGCGCTGGATGCCCATGGCCCCGGATACGGCCAGCCCGCCGATGTGCAGCAACTGCCCGCTGCCATAGATCCAGGGTTGCAGCCTCGCCATCCAGCCGTCGGGGCGGGCCAGGCCGAGGGTGGGCAGCAGGTGGTAGGTCAGACCCATCAGGGCCAGGGTCACGCCGACGATGGACCCATGGTAATGGGCCGGGATGATGGTGTTCACCCCGGAGATGGCCACCGCCAGCACCCCGCCAGCGGCGAACAGGGTCAAGGAGGCGGTGAGCGCCCGGGACTCTGGTCGTAGGGCTTGGTCCCGGGGTGAGCCGCGGCGGCGCATCAGGGCGATCACCAGCAGCAGGCCGAGGGGGATCACGGCCAGACCATTGCCAAATTGCATCAGGCGGGTGAAGGCGATTCGGGCGTCCCCAGTGCCGGTGGGATAGAAGGTGTGAATCAGGGGGACGGCTAACAGGGGCAGGACGCCCAGGATCAGGACACCCGAGAGCCAGCGGTCGGGCAGGGGTAGGGGGTATCCCAGGTCGCGGGCGAGCCAGAGCCAGGCCACCAGCATGATCTGGGTGTAGACGAACTGGAGGACATGACCTGGCCCCCAGAACAGGAGCTCGTAAGGGATGCCAGCGCCCATCTGGGCCAGGTCGATCCAGGACCAGACCAGGGAAACCGCGGCAATCAGGGTCGCGAAGGCGGCGGTTGCGCCGCCGACGGCAATGGGGTCGGTAAGTCTGATCCTTGGCAGCGACTCCAGGAGGTAGGCGGAGACCTGCAGCAGGCTGCCAAGGGCGAAAAGGCCGAGGCCCCAGAAGAAGACGGGGGCATTTAAAACGGGGACATAGTTGTTGAGCTCGCGAGCGCTGGCCCCCAGAAAGGGCGAGGCCGCGACCAGGAGGCAGCCGAGGGTCGCTGCCGCCAAGCCAAGCCGCGACAGTTCTAGACGGACGCCGGGGGCAAGGCCCCAGATCACCCCAGCGAAGGCGAGGAACCAGATCAGGATCGACTGGTCGACGTGCACCACCAAGGCGGTGCGGAAGAAATCCTGGGTGGGGAAGAGCCACGCCAGCCCTGGGGTGCGTGCCAGGACCAGCAGGATGGCAAAGATCCCGGCCAGCGCCAGCGCCAGGACCCCGAGCCCCAGCCAGCCCCGCGCCAACTGGAGGGCAGGGTGCCACGCCTCCGCCCCGGTATTCGCGCCTAAGGTCGATTTTTGATCCGCCATGACATTTACGCCCCTGATGATGTCGAACGATTCATTCTAGGAGAAGCCCCCACGTGAAGCGAAGCAGATTTGCCGCCCTCGCCGCCCTTGCGGCGGTATTAGCCTTAGCCGTGATCATGCTGGGGGCCTATGTACGCCTATCTCACGCCGGGCTTGGTTGCCCGGACTGGCCCGGCTGTTATGGCCGTCTGGCCGCGCCCAGCCATCCCGAGGCGCTGGCCGAGGCCAACGCGGCCTTCCCCGAACGTCCGGTTCACACCGCCAAGGCTTGGAAGGAGATGGCCCACCGCTATCTGGCCAGTAGCCTGGGGCTGGTCATTCTGATCCTGGCGGGGTTCGCCTGGGCCGGGCGGCGCTCGGGTCTCCCCGTCGGCCTGCCGACCTTGCTGGTGGGCTTGGTCGTATTCCAGGGCTTGCTGGGGATGTGGACCGTCACCCTGCTCGTCAACCCGAGTATCGTGACCCTGCATCTCGCGGGAGGGCTGGCCACTCTCGCCTTGCTGTGGTGGTTGACCCTGCGCCAGGGGCGATTGTTCGACGCGGTCGTCCCGCCTGAATTGGCGGCATTGCGGCCCTGGGCCTGGTTGGGGTTGGGGCTGGTCTGCGTTCAGGTCTTGCTCGGCGGCTGGACCAGTACCCACTACGCCGCCCTTGCTTGCCCGGATTTTCCTACCTGCCATGGTGGCGAATGGTGGCCAGGGGCGGATTTCGCCGCGGGCTTCAGTCTCTTGCGCCCCGTCGGGGTGGACTATGAGGGCGGGGTTCTGGACGGTCCGGCGCGGACGGCGATCCACCTGACACACCGTGCCGGGGCCCTGATCGTCTTTTTGTACCTCGGCATCCTCGCCTTGCTCGTGTTGCGTCGGGCCCGATACCCAGTGCATCGCCGCTTGGCCCAGGCCCTGGTCCTTGCGCTGGTGCTTCAGGTGGGTCTCGGCATTGCCAACATAATCGCAAAGTTACCCCTGGACCTGGCGGTGGCCCACAACGGCGGCGCCGCCTTGCTATTGCTCACCGTGCTAACCCTGGTGCATGCCTTGCACCCGCCGGGCGAGGCTGGACCCGGCCGCGCCGACCTGGACAGGCTCGCCAGGGTGCGGGGCGCTTCATGAGCCCGAACTCGTCCCAGTCCGGCCTCACCGCACCGGTCATCGTCGTGGTGGCTCTATTCGCGGCATTGGTCGGGCTTTGGTTCGGTGCCGACTGGTATGGGCATCACCGCGGCGGGCCGAGTCCCGTGCCAGCCCAACTTCAGGCCGGGACCGCACTGCCTTGGCCCAAGCCACTGGCCCCCTTCGTCATGACCGACCAGGATGGCCGCGAGATGACCGAGGCGGCACTGCGTGGTAAATGGACTTTCGCTGCCATCGGCTATACCACCTGTCCCGACATCTGCCCCATGACCATGGCAACCTTCGTTGCACTTCAGCAGCGGATAGGCGCGACGGCGGGGGGGCCGGGGCCGCAATTCCTGTTGATCTCGGTGGACCCCGAGCGTGACACCCCCGAGAGGTTTGCCCAGTACGTGCGTCACTTCCACCCCGATTTCCTTGGGGCGACCGGTTCCGATGATATTCTGAAGGCTGTGACACGTGATCTCGGCGCCCTTTATGCGCGGGTCAATGACCCGCAAAGCGCTCTCGGATACACCATGGACCATTCCGCTTCCATCTACCTGATCAACCCCCAGGGCCAGTTGGCCGCGATCTTCAGTGCGCCTCACGACCCGGCCCTGATGGTCCAAGACTTCATGGCCCTCGTCCACACCGCCGGACCCCAGACCTAAACTTTAAGAGAATAATGGAGGATACCCTCATGTCACCTGTCGCAACCCTTAATCAGGATACCCAACCGGGCACCCGTCCCCGGATCAATAACATTACCTTTGATAACCCCTGGGAATGGCTTGCCAAAGGCTGGAACGACTTGATCCGCGCCTCGCGCTTCAGCCTCCTCTATGGCGCCTTTTTTGTCTTGATCAGCTATCTGCTGACCCTCGGCCTGATGGCGGAGAAGATGTTCTTCATCATCCCGCCCCTGGCCGCCGGCTTCTTCCTGGTCGCGCCCTTGCTGGGTATTGGCCTCTACCAGATCAGCAAGAATCTGGAGAAGGGTAGCGAATTGAAGTTCTGCCAGGCCATCGAGGCATGGAAGCGCAACGAGGTGCAACTCAGCGCCATGGCCTTGGTGCTCGTCATGGTGCTGCTATTGTGGATGTTGGCTGGCCTTCTGGTGTTCGCCCTTCTTTACGATCTGCCCGTACCGACCCTGGAGAACTTCATCCCGGTGGTATTTCTGTCTGGCGACAGCCCGGTCTTCGTCTTCTCCGGCATCCTGGTCGGCGCTGTCATTGCCGGATTTACCTTCGCGATCAGCGCCATCACGGTCCCCATGCTCATGGATCGCGACGTCAATGTCATCACGGCCATGCAGACCAGTATCGAGGCGGTACGCGTCAACTGGCAGGCGATGGCCCTATGGGCCTGTTTGATCGTGATGTTCGTCGGGATTGGGATCATGACCTTCTATATCGGTCTGCTGGTGACCATGCCCCTGGTGGGTCATGCCACCTGGCACGCCTACCGGGATCTGGTTCCGGAGGACTGACGCCGCTAAGCCTATGTCACACCGACGCACATCTCCTAAATCAGACCCGCCGGTCCCGATCCCGGAGCAAGCGTCCCTGGGGACTGACAAGGGTTCCAGGGTACTCATGTGGATTTCCGGCTTGGGTTTGGTGGCCCTGCTGATCGCGGTCATCGTCATCCTGTGGCAGGAAAAACCCGATTCCCAGCATCCTGGGGAAGCGGTATTCGACCCCGCACTCAGCCAGCCGATCCCCCGATAGCGCGGGATCGCAAGATCAGGCTCAGAGGCGAGGCACCAGGCCCTTCATCACTAGGTCGGTGAGGCTGACCACCCCCAGCACCTCCCGGTCCTGGACCACCGGCGCCCGGGTCAGATCGAAGCGGTCGAAGAGGCGGGCGCAATAGCGGATATCCATGTCGGGATGGACGGTGAGGGCCGGCTTGACCATGATCTCGTAGATGTTGACCCGGTCCGGGGCGCGGTCCTTGGCCAGCACCTCCCGGGCGATATCGGACAGGACGACGATGCCGAGTTCATCGTTCTCGCCGCGCGGCTTGACGATGAGGGTCTTGGTATCGACGTAGCGCATGGTCTCCAGGGCGGCGGCCACCGTCGCCATGCCATCGACCAGGTCGAAATGGGGCTTCATGACATCGCGGACGCGGATCAGGGGTCGGGTATTCATAGTGCGATTTTCCTCCGCGAGGATGCCGTGAGTTTAGGGAACGGGTGACGAATCCGGTCGGGAATTAGGTGTGGGGGACCGCCAGGGGCGCGGTTTGAAATTCGCGCTGGAATCGCTCCAGATCCCGGGTGGTGCCACAGACGAGGAGCACATCATCCGGACCTATCCGGAAATCCTCGGCAAATTCCATCAAGGCTTCCCCACTCCGTTCAATGGCGATGATGTTGGCGCCCGACCTTGCACGCACCTCGGTGCGCCAGGGATGCCATCCTTCCAGGGCGCCGATGCCAAGCCGGGTGATTCTGATACCGTTCTCAACGGGGACTAATTGCTCGTCGAGCAGGTGATAGGCCAAAATCTTGCCGGCCACCTCGCCTTCAGAGATGGCGAAGTCGGCGCCGGAACGGTACATCCGCTCGGTGTTGTGGGTGCGGCTGACACGGACGATCAAGGGCACTTCCGGGGCATAGTCGCGTACCGCGGCGGTGGCAAAGATGGCCTCGCTGTCATCGCTCAGGGCCAGGATGATGGCGCTGGCCTCGCGCACCCGGGCCTGCCTGAGCGTGTCGAACTCCAGTACATTGCCCACGACATCAACGTCCGCGATCGGCCGGTTGTCGATGACCGTGCAGGTTTCACCGACATCACGCAGCATCTGCGCGACCTTGAAGCCAACGGCACCGTAACCGGCGACCACGATCGACCCGGAGCGCCGGATCGGCATCGCCATCCGTTCGACCTTCTCCAGATTGGCGAGGGGGCCAACGACGATAAGAATGGCTCCGGCCCTGAGCAGGGTTTCCGGGCCTTGCGTCGTGGTAAAGGCGCCGCCATGCCACTGTCCAATGACGGACACGCCGTGTTGGCGGCGGAGATTCAGATCCCCAAGCCTTTTTTCGGCGAGAGGGCTGTCGGGGCGAATACGAAATTCAGTCAGCCCGATTTTGGTGCCGAGGAGATGCATGCCCTCGGCGGGCGGGCTGATGCGCAGGCTGGCCCGCGAGGCGAGGGCGCCGCCGAGTACATGGGCGGGCGTGAAGACGTCGGTGGCGCCGAGCCGCAGCATGGGCGCCCGATACAGGGGTTCCCGGGCCAGCGCGAAGATCTGTCCCGTAAAACCAGCCTCGCGCGCGAGAATCGTACAGGTGGCGTTGGCATGGTCGTTGCCTAGGGTCACGATCGCCCGGGCGTCCTTGACGTTGGCCAGCACCGAGGGGTCTTGGCCCAGTGTGCCGAAAACCACACTATATTTGCGATCCCGCAGGGTTTGCGCCAATTGCATATCTTCTTCGTAGATAACGAAGGGCGTTCCGGAGCGCTGGAATTCCATGAGCAGGGATTCGATGGCCGGGCCATGACGGTAAAAAAGGACCTTGCCCGCCATGGCCGGCAACTGCCGTGGCAGGCGCGTCTGGAATCGCTCTTCCAGGTAGGGCAACAGGAAAATCGGGAAGATCAGGAAGACCAGAAACTGCCCCATGATTTGGCCCAGGATGACGAAGAGGGCGAAGACCGGGTGTTGCCAATGGCTATCGTTGCCATAGCCGGTGGTAGTCAAGGTTTCCGATGCCCATTGCAGGCTTTCCAGAAAGGTGCGCGGTGACCCCTCGAAATGTTCCATGCCCGTCATATAAATGAAGGCCATGAGGACGAGAGTGGCCGGCAGGGCGGCCACGAAGAGGAGCAGGCGCTGGGTCGATCGCGAGATTTTTCTTGTCATGTTTGGATAAGGGTCGGACGCTCAGGTAGTGGGTGGC